>DYDC01000071.1 GCA_020718125.1 Methylacidiphilum sp.
TCACGACGTTTGCATTGAGCGAATGCGCCGCAACAGCCCCAGCGCGCCGGCCATCAGCGCGATCAGTGCCAGCAATCCCACGCGATATTTCGCAGGCCCCAGAGCGGAGGCGGCCCAGACCGCGCCTGCCCACAACAACGGGCCGGCAACCGCCGACACTTTCCCCGCCAGGCCGAAGATCGCAAACGCCTGCGTCCGCTCCCGCGCCGGGCACAGTTCCAGCAGATACGTCCGGCCCACCGTCCAGAGGCCCGCGTAGCCCGCGCCCATCAGGCAGCCCGCCACCCAGAACAACCATTGCCACGGCGTCACCGCGGCGAGCGCCAGCGCCACCAGCCAGACACCGACGATGGCGATGGCCGTTCGCGCGTTGCCGATGCGCGCCGCGATCCAGCCCCACGCCACGCCCGCCACGATCGCCGCCAACGCCGACACGAGGATGATGAGCGAGACGTTGTCGAGCTTCAGCGGCCCGAACTGCCGCACCGTCTCGGTCAACCCCACTACGTCGCGCGCATACAACGCCATTGTATAGGTCACCGTGCTCTGCGCATCGAGCGCGAGGAAATAGGCGAGCAGAAACAGCCGCAGCCGGTGGTTGCGCCACACATCGCGCGCCGTTGCCCGCAGGCTCGCCAGCGAGTCCCGCAACGCCCGGCCGACGCTGACGGCCTGCGCCGGCGGCCGTTCGCGGGTGAAAACGAGCAGCGGCAGCGACAAACCGAAGAACGCCGCCGCCGTCGGCAGGAACACCGGCCCGTAGTCGCCTTCGCGGACCAACCACGCGCCCATGAGCAGCCCTACCGGCGTGCCGAGGTAGCCCAACCCGATGGCCAGCCCGCTGAGTTTCTCGCGCCATCCCTCCTCGGCCACGTCCGCGAGCATGACGTGGTAGAACACCGCCGCGCTTGCCGCGCCGAGGTTGGCCAGCGCCAGCCACGCCAGTCCCGCCTCCAGCGAACCGGCGTTTGGCATCCACGCCAGCGCCGCGCACGCCAGCAGCGTGAAGCCACCCACGAACACGCGGCGTTTCCCCGTCGCGTCGCTCACCGGCGATAGCAACAACTGCGCGATCGCCGAGAGCGCCACCGCGCACGACATCGCGACCATGAACTCCGCGTCCGAGCCGCCGCGTTCTTTCACCCAGAACAGCCCGTAGCGACTCGTCACGACGATGGCGTAGATCGTCCCGCCGAGGTCGTAGAGGATCCACGCGAGCGCTGCCGGTGTGAGAAGGCGGCTCACGATGTCACTTCGCGCCAGCAACCATGAAATAACCGATGAGCAGCCGATTGCCCGTGCTGGTCGCGTCGTGCTCTTCCAGCAATTTGATCTTCAGCGTGTGCTTGCCGGGTTTCAAACCGCACGAGAGCATCGCATAGTGGCAGCGTGGAGCATGGCGATCCGGGGCGGTATCCACCTTGCCGTGCTTGGAGCCTCTTGGCCCGCCATAGTGTTTATCCGCGGGCTCGTCCCTGCCATCGTCAATCGTCCACTCATACTTCCCGCCGTCCTTCTGCACGTTCTGGTGGATGCCCAGCGCCGTGCCCTCGAACTCGAACGCCAGCGAGTCGCCCGCCTTGCGCGCGTTGATGATGCCGCCGAAGCAAGCGATGCCGACATCGCCACCGGCCTTGAGTTTCTCGAACGCGCGACCGAGCGTGCGGCGCGGCGGCTTGGTGTCGCCGGCGTCGGGGACGATCGGGTTGGGCGGTTCGGCGGCGAGGACACCCGCGGCAAGCAGCAGCGGCGTGGTGACGACGATAAAGCGGCGCATGAGCGTTCTCCTTTGCTTGAGCATGGCCGTGCGGTATAAACGCCGGCCAACAGCATGTCAACGTCGCTGCCACGACTCATCTTCTCTGTCATTCTCGCCTTCGCGCTCGACCTCTGTGCCGCCGACCTCCCGCCGCTGCTCGGCCCGCAGGAGCGGCTTGGCCTCGATGTCGCGTTGCGCGCGAACCTGATGGATCGCGCCGACCTCGGCTACCGTAAGGACAACGCCGAGACCGAGTTTCGCCTCGAAAAGGCCCGCCGGTTCCTCCACGACCCGCTCGCGTTGCCGCCGCACGCCGACGAAGTCGCGCGCGAGCTGCGCGCCAGCGACTCGCTGGCGAAACTCGCGGGTTTCATGGCGCGCGAGCGCGAAATTCAATTCACGCCTCTTCCCAGACCGCCGGGCATCGCGGGCGATCCGGTTTCGTATCTGGCGACTGCCTGCGAGCGTGCCAGCGCGCTCCTCGCGAAAACTCTCGCGAAAGTGCCGATGGAGGATCGCCTCCGCGCCGCCGCGCTCTACTCCGTCGAGGAACTCCACCAACCCGCCGATCTGCTGAAGAAGCTCGGAGCCGACAAGCTCGACTATGACGGGGCGCACATGGCGATGCTCGCGCCGCATCGCCAGCTCGACTACACAGCGTTGGCTGAGGCGTTCCAGATTCTATGCGCGGCGATTGACGATGCGCTGCCGGTGCTGAGGGCGCATCCGCCCGCGCCGACGATGCGCGACACGCCGCTGGGCAAGGTGATTGTCGGCACGGCCGGCAACGATGTCTATCGCGACGAGGCGCTGCTGATCATTGATCCGGGCGGCGATGACGTTTACCTGAACTCCGCCGGTGGCGCGGACGGCCTCGCGGGCCGGCCGGTTTCCATCGTGATTGACCTCGCCGGCAACGACCGCTACGAGGGCAACCGGAGTTTCGCCCAAGGCTGCGGCTTCTGGGGCATCGGCATCCTCGCGGACTGCGCCGGCAATGACGCCTACGCGGCGCAGCACTGCGCGCAGGGCGCGGCGCTGTTCGGCTGCGGGTTGCTCGCCGACTTTTCAGGCTACGACCGCTACGAGGCCGACACGATGGCGCAGGGGGCGGCGGCGTTCGGTCTGGCGGCACTGGGTGATCGCGCGGGCGACGACCGTTACAACGCGGCGCAGTTCGCTCAGGCGGTGGCGGGCGTCGGCGGCTGCGGCGTGTTGCTTGATGGCGAGGGCAACGACACCTATTACGTCGGCGGCAAATATGGCGACGCGGAGCGTTACAGCGCGCATTTTATCTCGGTCGGGCAGGGTTTTGCCATCGGCAACCGGCCTTATGCGGCGGGCGGCGTGGCGATTCTCTGCGATGTGGCCGGCAATGACAGCTACTACGCCGACATCTACGGTCAGGGTGTCAGCTACTGGTATTCGCTCGGCATGTTGCTCGACCTCGCCGGCAACGACACCTATCGCATGTATCATTATGGACAAGGCTCCGGCATCCACCTCAGCGTCGGGTTGCTGGCGGACTGGTCCGGCGACGACAGTTACAGCGCGCACGGCCTCTGTCAGGGCAGCGCGCATGACTGGGGCGTCGGGCTGCTGTTCGAGAAAGCGGGCCATGACCACTACATGGCCGACGAGATCGCCCAAGCGAGCGCGGTCAATAATGCCACCGGCATCCTTGTGGACTCCACCGGCGACGACGTCTATGCGGGGCGCGACCCGAAGCAATGCCAGGCCGCCGGCCACGACGGCAGCAAGCGCGAATACGGCGCGGTGGCGTTGCTCTGCGACCTTGCCGGCAAAGACGCTTACGTTGGCGGCGGACGCGACAGCCACATCTGGCTGAAGCCGCTCTATGGCGTGGGTGTGGATACGGAGATCACCAATGCGGTTTGGACCGCGAATCTGAAATCTGAAATCTCAAGTGTGAAATTGGAATTACCGGAAGCGATGGAGCCGCGCTACGGCCCAACGCCGTGGCGCGTGCCGCGTGACGACGCGGAGAGGGAACTGGCCGCGCTTTACGAACCGACGATCAGCTATGGCGACAGCGGCGACAAGCTGGAGCGAAAGACAAAGGCTGTGGAGGAAATCCGCAAACGCGGCGCGGCGGCGCTGCCGTTCCTGTTGCGCCAGCTCGACCGGCGCGAGCCGATGGCCCGACAGCGCGTCGAGGACTGGGCGGACCAGTGGGGCAAGGCGTGCATCCCGGCGTTGATCGAGGGACTCGTCACCGACCAGCCCGACATCCGGCGGAACGTCATTTTCCTCCTGCGCCAGTGGCCCGACCCGCGTGTGCCGCCGGCGGTGATGAAGCTCCTCGGCAACGACAAGCTTCAGGCCGCCTGCCTGCACACGCTCGGCAAGCAGAAGGCGGCGGTCGCACTCGACGACGCGATCCGGCTGCTGCGCTCACCGAAAGAACTGGTGCGAATGCGCGCCGCGCAGGCGCTCGGCCGCATCGGTTCGCCGAAGGCCATCCCGCCGTTGCTTGCCGCGCTCGATGATCCGCTCTGGACCGTGCGCCGGCAGGCGGAGGCTGCGCTGGGGACGCTCGACCGGCCGGGCGCGCTGTCGGTGCTGGACGCGATTCCGCGCCTGGCGCCGCGCGCGCTGCCGCACGCCGTGGCCGCGCTCGGCAAACTCAAGGCGCGCGCTCCCTCCGGCCTTCTCGGACACAAAGACTGGCTCGTGCGTGGCCTCGCGGCGGCGACGGTTGACGATCCGGCGAAGCTGCGCGCGATGCGTAAGACCGAGACGCACCCGTTTGTGCTCTCACGAATTGACGACGCGCTGTGGAGACTTCGGAACGTTCAGCCCTGAAACGGCCCGCCCGGCGCGCTTCCCGGAACGATCCACTCGCTGATCGGATGCCGCGCGCCGCACTCGCCGCAGCGCGTCGCCGAGAATCGCGCGCCGCAGTGAGGGCACACCGCCTGCGTTTCGAATATGTCGAACGGTTGCCGGCAGTTGCCGCATCCCCAGTGCGCCCCCAACAACGGCGCGGCTTTGCAGGATGGACATGCAAACCCGGCCCGCCGCGGCATCCGGTCCAGACGCGCCAGAATCCGGGCTTGTTGCAAGCCGCCCCAGCAACTCATCAGGATGAATGCCGCCATCAAACCGGTCCAAAACGACTGCAGGACCACCGCCAGCAGAAACAGGCCCGCCACGCCGATCAAACCGATGACGGTCGCCACCATCAGGCTGCGGGCGCGCCCCAGCACGAACCAGAGGAGCGATTGGAGAATCTGCCCGCCGTCGAGTGGGTAGATGGGCAGCAGGTTGAAGATCAGCAGACCGACGTTGATGATCCAGATGATCCGCAGCAGCGTATAACCGTCTGGCGCGCTCTCCTTCCAGCCGAGCGCCGCCGCCAGCATCAGGCCGCCCGTCAACAGCGCCAGCAACACTACGTTGACCAGCGGTCCCGCCGCGACGCTCCAGAGCGTGGCGCCGGGCCGCGGTGGCGGGCTGACAAACGCGACGCCGCCCAGCGGCCAGAGCACGATCCGGCTGGCACCGCCACCGACCTGCCGGCAGGCCAGCGAGTGGCCAAACTCATGCAGCAACACGATCAGGAACAGCGCCAGATACTCGAGCACGTTCCAGAGCAGCGACGAGTATTGGCCCGCGCGGGCCTGGATTTCATACGCCGCCACCACGAACCACGACCAGTGCAGGAACACGTCTATTCCCGCAAAGCGGAACAACCGGATGATCCCTTGGCCTGTGGCTGCCATGACGTTGTGTTATAAGCAGCGCCTGTTGCATCCACAAGCGTTCTCGGCTTCGTTGTCCCAAAAATGCGTTGCGGATGCTGAACCGAATGTTTGAGTTTTGAGCCACGGCCCGTTATCCTATCAGCCAGTTCGCCAAAGGAGCGTGACAATGACGGTCTTGAAAACTTCTGCTGCAATTTGCACCGCTGCGTTGCTGGCGGGCGGCTGCTCGGTGCGCGAGATGGCCCTGCGCGAGTTGGCCAACACGCTGTCGAACACCGGCGGGGCGTTTGCCTCCGACGAAGACCCGGAACTGGTGCGCGACGCGGTCCCGTTCGGGCTGAAGACGATGGAGATCATGCTCCACGACATGCCGCGGCACCGCGGGTTGTTGCTGGCGCTGGCCGCCGGCTTTACCGAATATGCCTACGCTTTCGTGCAGGACGACGCGGACGAGATTGAGCCGCAGGACCTCGCCAAGGCCACGGCGCAGCGGGTGCGGGCGAAGAAGTTCTACTTGCGCGCGCGCGATTACGGCCTGCGCGGGCTGGAAGTAGAGCATTCAAACTTCGGCAAGGCGCTGCGGGACGACGCGAAGAAAGTCGTCAAGACCACCCGACGCGAGGATGTGGCGCTGCTCTACTGGACCGGCGCGGCGTGGTCGGCGGCCGTGTCGCTGGACAAGACCGACTCGAAGTTGATGGCCGAACTGCCCGCGGCGGCGGCGCTGGTCGAGCGCGCGCTGGAGCTCGATGAGACGTGGGACCACGGCGCGCTGCATGAGTTCTTCATCGCCTACGACGGCGGCCGGTCGGCGGCGATGGGCGGTTCGGTGGAGCGCGCGCGGAAGCATTTCGACCGCGCGGTCGAGTTGAGTGGCGGGCTGAGGGCTTCGCCATACGTCAGCCTCGCGGAGACGGTTTCGGTCGGCCAGCAGAAGCGTGATGAGTTCAACCAGCTCATGGACAAGGCGCTGGCGGTGGACGCGGACAAGAAGCCGGAGTGGCGGCTGCTGAACCTCGTCTCTCAGCGCAAGGCCCGCCGACTCAAGGCGCGGGTTGAAGATTTGTTCCCATGATTCGACCAACGCTGGCATTCGGGGCGTTATATTTCGCACGCCGCCGCGCCTGAGATGGCGTGAACCGCTGCCGGGCGCGCCCGCCAGCCGGTTTGGCAAGTGGAAAACCGATTCAGCCTGAGAATCTTATGAGCCGCAAACTGACCGTTTCGTTCTGTGTGATGGCCGCTGCGCTGGCCGTTGCCTTGCCTGCTGCGCACGCCCAGAAGGTCGTCATCAAACTCGCCACGCTCGCCCCGGAAGGTTCTTCGTGGCACCTCATCCTCAAGGAGATGGGCGAGGAATGGAAGAAAGTCTCCAACGGCCGCGTGACGCTGAAGATTTATCCCGGCGGCGTCGTGGGAGACGAGGCGGAGATGGTCAGCAAGATGAGGATCGGCGCCATCCACGCCGCGGCGGTGACCGGGACGGGCCTGAGCGAGATTGACCGGGGCGTGCAGGCGTTGCAGGCGCCGATGCTCTATCGCTCGGATGCCGAACTGGATCACGTCCGGGCAAAGATGACGCCGACGCTGGAAAAGCGGCTGGCGGACAAAGGCTTCGTCGTGCTCACGTGGGGCGAGGCGGGCTGGGTCCGCTTCTTTGCCAAGTCGCCCGTCGTCAAGCCTGACGATCTAAAGAAACTCAAGCTCTTCACCTGGGCCGGCGATACGCTGGTGCTCGACATCTGGAAGGCCGGCGGGTTCCATCCCGTGCCGTTGGCCAGCACCGACATCATGCCGAGCCTGCAGACGGGCATGATCAACGCCTTCGCGACACCGCCGGTGGCGGCGTTGAGTTTCCAGTGGTATTCGCTCGCGCCGAACATGACCGACATGCGCTGGGCGCCGCTGATCGGCGCGACCATCCTCGACAAGCGGTCGTGGGAGAAGATTCCCGCCGACGCGCGCGACGCCATCATGGCCGCCTCGCGCAAGGCCGGCGAGAAACTCCAGACCGATGTGCGCAAGGGCGAACTCGAAGCCGTCAAGGCCATGAAGGACCACAAGCTCAACGTGGTGGCCGTGGCCGACGACGCGCTGGCCGCGTGGCGCTCCGCCGCCGAGGCCATCTACCCGAAACTGCGCGGACCGTTCGTGCCGGCCGACATGTTCGACGAGGCGCAACGGATCGTCACGGAATTCCGCGCCAAGGCCTGCGCCGGTGCAAACTGATCCTACCGCCGCCACCAGCCCCCGCGAGGCCCCCTCGGCGCAACGAGGCGGCCTGTGCCGCCTTGAAAACTCGCTCGCCATCCTCGCGCTTGCCGCGATGTCGCTGCTGCCGTTGCTGGAGATCGTCACGCGGAAGTTCTTCCACTGGGGCGTCCCCGGCTCGCAGGCGATCGTCCAGCACCTGACGCTGGTCATCGCGTTCCTCGGCGCGGCGCTGGCGGCGCGCGAGGGGCGGTTGCTGAAGCTGGCCACGGGCGAGGCGCTCGCGCACAGCCGTTTCCGGCATGTAGTAAACGCTTTTGGGGCGGCGGTGGGCGCGTGCGTGGCGGCGTCGCTCTGCTACGCGAGTTATCAACTCGTCATCACCGAGCGCGCGGCAGGTCTCGATATCATCCCCGGCGTGAAACGCTGGGCCGTGGAGGCGGTGATGCCGTTCGGCCTCGGCTCGATGGCGCTGCGGCAGGTCTGGCACGCGTCGGACCGCTGGCCAGGCCGCGCCATCGCCGCGCTCGGCGTCATCGCGGCGGCGGTGTTCAAGTTCCTGCCGGACGGCGCGGGCGCGGTGCTGCTGTGGCCGTTGACGATCCTGCTGATCGTCGGCACGGCCGTGGGCGCGCCGATCTTCGCGATGATCGGCGGCGCGGCAATGCTGATGTTCTGGAGCGAGGCGACGCCGGTGGCCTCGGTGGCGGTGGAGGCTTACCGGCTGACGATTTCGCCGATGCTGCCGACGATCCCGCTGTTCACGCTGGCGGGCTACATCCTCGCCGAGGGCGGCACGAGCCAGCGGCTGGTGCGCCTGTTCAACGCGTGGTTCGGCTGGTGTCCCGGCGGCACGGCGGTGGTGGCGTCGCTGGTGTGCGCGTTCTTCACGACGTTCACCGGCGGCAGCGGTGTGACGATTCTTGCGGTGGGCGGCCTGTTGCTGCCGATGTTGTTGCAGGCGAAGTATTCGGACAAGTTCTCCGTCGGCTTGCTGACGACGGCCGGCTCGCTGGGGTTGCTGTTTCCGCCGAGCCTGCCGGTGATTCTCTACGCCATCGTCGCGCAGCAGCAGCACGTGAACGTGGACATCGAAGACCTGTTCATCGCGGGCTTCCTGCCGGGCTGCCTGATGGTGGGCGCGTGCGTGGCGTGGTCGGTGCGGCAGGGCCTCAAGAGCAAGATCCCTCGCTCGCGGTTCGAGTGGCGCGCGGCGCGCGAGGCGCTCTGGGCCGCGAAGTGGGAGGTGGCGCTGCCGATTGTCGTGATGGTGTTCATCTTCGGCGGGTTCGCGACGCTGGTGGAGGCGGCGGCGTTGACGGTGCTGTATGCGTTCTTCATCGAGTGCGTCATCCATCGCGACCTGAAGATCGGCCGCGACATGCCGCGGACGGTGACGGAATGCGCGACGTTGCTCGGCGGGGTGATGATCATCCTCTGTGTCGCGCTGGGGCTGACAAGCTACCTGGTGGACGCGGAGGTGCCGGCCCGGATGGCGGCATGGGTCCGCGCCCATGTCGAGTCGCAGTTCCTGTTCCTATTGGGACTGAACATCATGCTGATCTTCGTGGGCGGGCTGATGGACATCTTCCCGGCCATCGTGGTGGTGGTGCCGTTGATCACGCCGATGGGCGCGGCGTTCGGCGTGGACCCGATCCACCTCGGCATCATCTTCCTGGCGAACATGGAGTTCGGTTTCCTCGCGCCGCCGGTGGGGTTGAACCTGCTGCTGGCGAGCTACCGTTTCAACCGCCCGATGACGCAGGTTTATCGCAACGCGCTGCCGGGCATGTTTATCATGTTCGGGTGCGTGCTGATCATCACCTATATGCCGGTGATGACGACGGGCGTGCTGAAGCTGGTCAGCCGCTAGTTGCGCCGTCGCCGCCGCCGGCTGAGATTCTGCCGGCATGAGTCCCTCCGAAATCCGCTTTGCCGCCGACGGCATGCTGCAATCACTGGCCACATGGCTGCGCGTCTTGGGCTGCGATTGTCTGGCGGGATGCGGCCTGTTTGGTCGCGAGTTGCTGGAGCGCGCGGTGGCGGACGGGCGCGTGTTCTTGACGCGCAACACGCACCTCAGCAACGATTGGCCGCGCGCGCTGGCGGAGCGGGCGGAGGTTTTCTTCTATGTGCCGGTCTTTAGCAAGGGGCCGCCGCCCGCCACGGCGGAGGAGCGTTGGGGGCGGCTGCGCGGCGTGACGCAAGGGTTGTTCCGGTTGCGGGATTTGCTGGCGCGCACAATCCCCGACACGACAGCGCGGCAGGTGGAAGTGCTGCTGCTCGACCAATCCCCTGAAGCACGAAACCCCTTCCTCAGCATTCCGGTCGCAAACCGGGTGCGCAGCTACATCCGCGGCGGTTACCGGCTGGTGGACGCCGAATCGCATGAACTGGACCGCCACGGCCGTTTGCGCATCTTTCTCAACGACGTGACCGGCATTGTGGAAGACGGCCGGCTCCTGCGCACGTGGGCCATCCAGCGCGACATCACGCGGCAACGCCAGATCGAGGACGAAAAGGCGCAGATGGAACGGCGGCTGGTCGAGTTCCAGAAACTGGAGAGCCTGGGTTTCCTCGCGGGTGGCATCGCGCACGACTTCAACAACCTGCTGACCAGCGTCTTTGGCAACGCCAGCCGGTTCCCCGCTGTTTTCAGTGGATGAAGGCTGTAAGCAGTGGGGGCATGACACCGGAGAAACTGTTTCATCAACCGCTGGGCTTGGGCATGAACTGGGAAGTGACCGAA
>DYDC01000072.1 GCA_020718125.1 Methylacidiphilum sp.
GAAGCGGTAGCGCATGGTGAACATTGCGGATTCAGACACGCAAATCCACGAAAACATTCAACGGCAAGCAAAACATTCGCGCTGACTCATCATCACCAAACCCCCATGCCAGCGCACTCGTCCCGCGTTTAACGCCAGCCACTAAGGAGCGACAAATAACTGTCCAGTTACTTGGCGGGAGGCCTAGAACCTCGCGCGGGCGGTGACGACGACATTGCGGCCGGGTTCGTTCAGGCCGGAGCCGTGGATGCGGTAATCCTCGTCGCTGAGGTTTTCCACGGCGGCGGTCAGGGAGATGTCACGGGTGATGTTCCAGCCGGCGCGGAGGGTGCCGACGGCGTAGCCGGGTGTGCCACGGGGCGGGATGCGCTGGGTATCGCGCTTGTCTTCGGTGCTGAAGTCGTCCTGCTCATTGGCCAGGGTGGCGAGGCCTTCGACCCAGAGCTTGCGGTTGGGATGCTCCCAACGCAGGCAGAACTGGCTGGTGATGGGCATCAGCCGGCTGATCGGCTCGGCTTGTGTGAAGGAAGCGGAGAAGGGGTATTGATCCACTTTGCCTTTCATCCACGTGACCCATCCGGACGCGGTCCACTGCGGATGGAACTGATAGCTGGCGCTCAACTCAACGCCGTGGAGATGGCCGTCGCCTGCGTTCTTCTTGGTGACCTCCATGTTTGTCCCGATCATGGCGCCGGTTGGCGCGCGGACGATCATGCCGCTGATATCGGTGTAGAAGTAGGCGGCCTGCGCCGAGACGTTGCGATATTGGGTCTTCACGCCGAATTCATAGGAGACAAACTCCTCCGGCTCGAGATTCGGCGCGGCGGTCTCAAGTTCGCCGCTGCGGGCGATGTCCAGGCGGGTGAGGTCCGAGAGGTTGGGCGCGCGGAAGCTCTGCGAGGCGCTGGTGAACAGGCGCCAATGGTCCTCGTCGTCGGCGCGGAAGAGCAACCGGCCGCTGCCGACGCCCGAATCCCAGGAGTCGGAGATCGAGGTGCGCATCGAGGTGCGCGGGTCGCGGACGGCTTGCGCGTCAACGGCGGCGTGGGTGTGGCGCGCGGCGAGGATCAGGTTGAACCGGTCGCCGAGAGGGATGTCGTCCTGCACGAAGAAGCCAACGAGGTCATAGGTGGCGTCATCGGCGACGGGGCCTTGGATGGCGACGGAGGTGAGGATGCCGGCGGCGTTGTAGGTGCGGCCGTAGGAGTCCACGTCGTCGTGATAGTAGTCGGTGCCATAGGTCCAGCGGCCGAACGGGCTGGGGCTTTCGATCTGGAAGGACGCGCCGAAGGTGTCCACGTCAACGACTTGGTTCTCTCGCGCGCGGTTGCCGCGGGCGCGGTGGAGAAGCTCGTCTTGTTCCTGGAACGAAATGCTCGCGTGGATGGCTTCCACGGCGCAGTCCTGATGGGTCGAATGAAACTGGAGATAGGTCAGTTCGCGGGATTGGTCGTAGATGAGTTTGCGGTCGTCGCCGACGGTCGTGTCGTGAAAGCTCTCGCTGTAAGGCGTGCGGTGCGATCGCCAGATGTTGTTCTGACTGACGCGCTGGCGGGCGAGCACGAGTTTGGTTTCCGACGTGAACAAATACTCGGCCTTGAAGTCGCCATCCCACTCGTCGTAGTCCGTCTTGCGCTGGACGCCGGTCTCGCGGCCGGCCCGCAGGTCGCCGAAGCTCTTCAACGACGCGCCGAGCATGAAGCCGAACTCGCGGTCGAGGCTGCCACTGACCTGCGCCCGGCCGATCTGCGAGTCCTCCGCGCTGGAGAAGCGGTAGTAGGCTTCGCGATCCCAGAGGAAACCCTTGCCGTAACGGTCGCGGGAGCGGGTGATGGCGTTGACGGTGCCGCCGACCGCATCGCTGCCGTAAAGGACCGCGCCGGCGCCCTTGACGACCTCCAGCCGCTCGATGTTGAGCGGGTCCACGGTGTTCCAATATTGGTTGGGGCCTTCGCGGAAGGCGGAGTTGTTCACGCGGATGCCGTCCACCATCAGCAGTGTGCGGAAGCCGGTGAAGCCGCGGATGTAGGGCGATCCCTGGCCGTGGGCGGTTTTCTGGACCATGACAGCGGGCGTTTCCTTTAATGCATCGGGCAGCGTGCGCGCCCGCTCTCGCAACTGGATGTCGGCGGCGGTGAGCGTCTGGACGGTGGCTGGCGTGTCGAAGGCGGTCTTTTCGGAGCGCGTGGCGGTCACGACCTGTTCGCCCAGACGCAGCGGCGTTGATACGAAGTTGGTCGCGGATTGAACCGAGGCTGGCGTTGTGTCATCGGCATGGGCGAGGGCAAAGGCCAGCAATACGGACAGGCGCGCTGCAATGGTCCTATGGGTCAGCATGGTGTCGCCTTGGAACGGATGGGTTCCAGGCTGTTACCTGATTAGTTGCGGGCGACGCCAAAAAGTTGCCCGTCAGGGGGACTATTTTTCCTTTCAACCGTAGAGCGCTTGCCGGTGGCTGTCGTAGAGCAGGCCCAGCGCCTCCACCTTGCCTTGCTGGCAATCGTAGGGCGTTTGTGGGTCTAGCTCATGGATACTCATGAGGGCGCGGATGTATGGGCGTTAGACGTTGGGCGGGGCGGGTGAGGTGACGATCAGCCCGTGGGAGGCGCGGCCGCGGGTTGTGCGGGCGGGACCGGAGTCTCCGGCACGACGGGCGCAAGCGTTGCGACGACGGCTGCCTCCGCGGCGAGTTGTCGTTTCAGGAACTCCTTCGCCAATGACCTGTAGGCCGTGGCGCCGGCGGAATGTTTGTCGTAGTGGATGATCGGCTTGCCGTAGCTCGGCGCTTCGCTGAGCCGGACCGTGCGCGGGATGATGGTCTTGAAAACCTTTTCATGGAAATGCTTCCGCACCTCCTCCACCACCTGATGGGCCAGGTTGGTGCGGCTGTCGAACATCGTCATCACGATGCCATCCACGTCCAGCGCGGGATTGGCCCCGCTGCCGCGCAAATGCTCCACCAGCCTCAGGATCACCGTCAACCCTTCCAGCGCGTAGTATTCGCACTGGAGCGGGATCACGATTCGATCCACGCCCACCAGCGCGTTCATCGTCAGGATGCCCAGCGACGGCGGGCAGTCCACAAATATGTAGTCATAGCTGCCGCTGGCGTGGATTGGCGCCACCGCGATCTGGAACCGCTGCAAGAAATTGTCCACGCGCGCCACGTCCACCTCCGCCGCCGCGAGATCTTCCTCGCTCGGCACGAGGTCCATGTTCGGATAAGGGGTCTGTTTAATCAGCGGCGTCAGCGGCTGGCCGTTGAGCAGCGCGTCATAGACACTGTGGCCTTCCAGCTTCTCCAGGCCCAGTCCACTTGTGCAGTTGGCCTGCGGGTCGAAATCAATCGCCAGCACCCGCTTGCCGGCTTCGGCCAGGCACGCGGCGAGGCTGATGACAGTCGTTGTCTTGCCAACGCCGCCCTTCTGGTTGGCGAAGGCGATGGATTTCGTGGCCACGCGCCGAGTTTTAGGGACGAAGGCTGAAAGTTCAAGCGGGAAGGCGAGCGTCGCGGGGGATAACGTCAGAACTCGCCCGCCAACTGCTGGAACTCCGGCAGCGCGCGGATGCTGTCGAAGTCGGTCTCTTTGCGCGCCAGCTTGCGGAAGCCCGCATCCTTCCTGACCGCCCTGGCCAGCAGCCGCAACGCCTCGGCATGAAGCCACTGCACGGCGCGATAGCAGGCCATGTTGAAGTTCGCCAGGCCGTGCGCCGGATCGAGCTTGAGCGCGTGCTGTAGTGACGTCACCGCCGCCTCCAGCGATGTCGTGCGCCGTTCGCAGTAGGCCAGATGAATCCACCCGTCCACGCTTCGTGGGTTGACGTTGAGCAGCTCCCGGAAACACGCCTCCGCCTCGGCGTAGCGTTTCATTGTCATTAGCACCGACGACTTGGCCCGCAAGCAAGGCTCCGTGCCGGGCGCCTCCGCGAGCGCGGCCTCGGCCTCGGCCAGCGCGTCGTCGTTCATGCCGAGCGCCAAGTAGCCCTCGATGGCTTCGAGATGTTTCACGATCCGCAGCTTGTCCACGCCGCCAGTGTGGGGAAAACGGGGCCGAGTTCAACTCTGCATAGCTGGGAAGGACGCCGCTTGGGTTCAGAATGAGGGTTCAGAATGCGGCTTGAACAACGTGCGCGGTTGTCGCAGGATGGTCATGGTAGAAGCAACGGAGAATCCGATGACTACAGCGGCGATAAACGAAACCAAACTGAAACGGTTGCTCAAGAGCGCCATTGTCGAGGTTTTCGAAGAACGGCAGGATTTGGTGCGCGATGCCGTGGCCGGGGCGATGGAGGATGGCGGACTGCGCCGGGCCATTCGGGAGGGGATGCGAACGCCGGCGGTCAGCCGCGCGAGTGTGTTTCAGCTTCTTAAGCGCGCCAAGTGAACACGGCGTTTAGAGAAAGCTTCGTCAGGGATTTGCGCCGCATCACAGATCAACGCATTTTGGCGCGCGTGCAGGCGGTGATCGAGGCTGTGGAGGCAGCGGACAGTCTCAGCGAAGTCTCACACCTCAAGAAGCTGCGGAGCGGCGGGGATTGTTACCGCGTGCGTATCGGCGACTATCGTATCGGATTGGTCTCTCGCGGGGAACTGGCGACGTTCGTCCGGTGCTTGCACCGGAAGGAGATCTATCGGTTTTTTCCGTAGGGGACCGCCGACGCATGGCGACTGATAGCTGGCGGAACACTTGCGCATCCCGCTACGGGCGCAACTTGACACACGCACCACGATCAAGTCCCGGAGGGACGGACGAGAATAGCCCGGCACTTTAGCGCCGGGAACGCCGCCCGTGATGGCAGAGTCCCGTAGGGACGACAGAAGGCCGCGTTGCACGAGTCGGATTCCGCCGCCCCTGACGGGGCTTGCCCCTTGTTGCCAGCCCACCCAGCGTTGAAACGCCGGGCTATTCTCGACCGTCCCTTTCGGGACTTGGCGTGGGTGTCAAGTTGCGCCCTCCCGCTACGCAGTGGCGTCCACAGAGTTGACACGCCGCGCAGCGGTGACCATGCTGAATGACGATGCTTGAGCGCACCGTCCAGATCGTCTCGAACGAACGCGACACCGACCAGTATTTCCGGCTGGTGATGCGCGCGCCGGAGCTGGCGATGGCGGCGCAGCCGGGGCAGTTCGTGCATCTGCGGGTGATGGCGATGAAGGACGCGCTGTTGCGGCGGCCGTTCAGCATCTATCAGGCGCGCGGGGAGAATCTCTCGGTCCTTTACAAGACGGTGGGGAAGGGGACGGACGTGCTGGCGCGGATGGGGCCGGGCGAGGAGTTGAGCCTGATCGGGCCGCTGGGGCATGGGTTCACGGTGCCGAAGGCCGGCGGGGAGACGCCGTTGCTGGTGGCGGGCGGCTATGGCATGGCGGCGATGTATATGCTGGCGGAGCGGTCGCCACAGAAGGGCGTCGTGTTCGTCGGCGGCCGGCGGCGGGTGGACATCCTGTGCGAGGACGAATTCCGCAAGCTCGGCTGGGACGTGCGGGTGACGACGGAGGACGGCAGCTATGGCGAGAAAGGCATCGTCACGCAGCCGTTGATCGCGGAACTGCGGCGCGGCGCGGCGGGCCGGAAGCTGTTCGCGTGCGGGCCGACGGCGATGTTGAAGGCAGTGGCCAAGATCGCGGAAGAGTTCAAGGTGCCGGCGGAGCTTTCGATGGATGAGCACATGTGCTGCGGCGTGGGCGTCTGCCTGACATGCGTCATACCCGTGAAGACAGCGGACGGTTGGGAATACCAGCGCACGTGCACGGAAGGGCCGGTGTTTGATTCGCGTGAGGTGCTTTGGGAGGTGCCGAAGTGAAAACAAGGCCGAAGGCCGAAACAACTGCGGAACCTTGGAGTCGAGTGGACAGTCGGCAGGATTTCCGCCTTCGACCTTCGGGCCTTTCCCCTCATGAACCTCTCCGTTAAACTCGGCTCGCTCACGCTCCAGAACCCCGTCATGGTTGCATCGGGGACGTTCGGCTACGGCGTGGAGTATGCCCAACTGCTCGACCTGAACCAATTCGGCGCGGTGGTGGTGAAAGGCATCCGGTTGGGGCCGGTCCGCGGCAATCCGACGCCGCGCACGGCGGAGGTCGCCAGCGGCATGCTCAACGCCATCGGGTTGCAGGGGCCGGGTGTGGACGGGTTCATCAAGAAATACTGGCCGTTCCTCTCCACGTTGAAAGTGCCGACGATCATCAACATCTGGGGCACGACCGTCGAGGAATACGCCGAGGTGGCGCGGCGGTTCGACGCGCTCGGCGGCGTGGGCGCGCTGGAACTGAACGTCTCCTGCCCGAACATCAAGGAGGGCGGCGCGCAATTCGGCACGGACGCGAAGCTGCTGGCCGGCGTCGTGCGCGCGTGCCGCAAGGCGACGAAGCTGCCGCTGATCACGAAGCTCAGCCCGAACGTGACGAGCATCGCGCCCTACGCGCAGGCGGCCGAGGCCGAGGGCAGCGATGCGCTGGCGATCACGAACAGTTACCCGGCGATGGCGATAGACACCGAGACGCGCCGTCCGAAGCTGGCGAACGTGACGGGCGGGTTGACGGGACCGTGCATCAAGCCGATCGCCATCAAGCTCGTCTGGGAAGCGGCGAAGGCGGTGAAGATCCCCATCATCGGCATGGGCGGCATCCAGTCGGCGGCGGACGCGGTGGAGTTCCTGATGGCGGGCGCGACGGCGGTGGCGGTGGGGACGGCGAACTTCTACGAGCCGCAGACGGTGCCGCAGGTGATTGCAGGGCTGCGGGAATTTATGGCGCGCCACAACATTGCCGACGTGCGCGAACTGGTCGGCAGCGTGAAGGTGGCGAAATGATCTCCGGACTGGCGCGCAAAATCATCCGGGTGCTCACAGTAGCGGTGTTGTCGGGGCTGGCCGGCGTCGTGGTTTACCACGTGTGGCTGCCGTCGCCGCTGGTGAGCAACGAGAGTTTGATCAACCTGCTCCCTGCAACGGCTGACGTGGCGGTGCTGCACCGGGACCTGGAGACGGATTGGAGAAGGATTCGTGGCTCGAATTGGTTCAAGAAGCTGATCGCGCGGCCGGAGGTGAAGCGGTTCGCGCACAAGAACCGGCTCGACCGTGCCGAGTTGAGCGACACGGAGAAGTGGATTCTCGACCTTGTCGGTGACCGCGTCCTCGCGGCCACGGTTGCGAATCCGGCCCAGCCGGGACGCTACGACATCTTCGCGTTCGCCCCGATCGGAGGCCGCGCGCAGCGGTTGGAGTTGTGGGCGGACCTGATCCAGCGCGGCCAGAAGGCCGGGTTAAGGCTCGTCACGAGCGACCACCAGAAGCAACAGATCGTGCGCGTGCTGGTCGAGGATTGGCCGCCAGACCTCGTTGTCAAATACACCAAACTGCGCGGCGTGGCGGTCATCTCCATCTCGGAAAGCGAAGACACCCTGGAGCGGTATCTGGACGGGCAGACGACGCCGCCTGGCGTGGAATCGCTGGCGGTGGAACTGGGCGGGGAACTGGGGCTTGTGGGATGGTTGCAGATTGGCGCGTGGCGCAGCCCGGTTGGCCCGATGCGATGGGTGCTGGAGAGCAAGGAGGCGGGCCAGTTGCGCCTGACGACGCTGGCCCCGCTGGCAGGGCCGCCGCCGGCGAAGGTCGAGGGTGGCATGGCGAGCGCGGCGCTGGCCGCGCGGCTTCCGGCGGATGCGCTGATGAGATTGCGCGGGCGATTGAGCGAATGGTCGGCGATTGCCGCGGCCTACGTGTCGTTGTTCGCGCCTGATCGGAAGGATGTTGCGCAAGGGGTGCCGGGGTGGCTGAAGGAGAATGCACCGTGGCTGGGCGACGCGTTTGCGGCCGGGATGCTGCCGGGCCGGGTGATGTCCGCGAAACTGCCGTTGCCTGTGCCGCAACTGGCCGTGGTGGTGGAGAATCTGGACGAGCGGCAGGCGCAAGCCGGCATCGAACGGTTTGTGATGGACCTGAACAAACGGCACAAGATGAACTTCGCCTTGCAGGCGGCCACCGTCGGCAAGTCTCCCGCGCAACGCCTCGTCCTGCAGTCGCCGGAGGCGGCGCAGGTCAAACGTTGGCCGGTTTTCTCGTATGCGGAAAACGCGCTGCTGGCGGCCAGCGGCGACGACATCCTCGCCGGGATGCTGGCACGCGGGACAGCGCGGATCACCCAAGGCGGGGAGAATAGCTTGGTGTGGGAAGTGGAGCCGACCGTGCGCATGGCGCGGGGCGCGCTGGCCGCCTACACATTGGCGCAGATGTTCACCGGCCAGCAAACGCCGCCGGACTTGGCGCAGGGGCTGACGCGGCTGGACTTGGTCCTGGATGTCTTGGGCGGGGTGCGGAAGATGACGGCGAAAGGACGCGTGGATGGCACGGCGGCACGGCTCGTGATGGATCTGAGTTGCGAGGACGTGCCGGCGATGATTGGCGGCAACAAATGAGTTGCTTCGCGGCGGCGCGCACGATAATTTCGCGCGCGTTTCGCCCCGGATTTTCAGGTGCGGGAGTGGTGGAATGGCAGACACGCATGTTTGAGGGGCATGTGCCGAAAGGCGTAGGAGTTCAAGTCTCCTCTCCCGCACCAATCTCTCCAGTGGACAGGAGGCAGTGGTCAGTGACCAGTGACCAGTGACCAGTGGTCAGTGACCAGTTTCCAATGACAAGCCTTGCGGCTGTGCTATGCACGTGAGGCGATGGCGAGACGTTCCAGCTTGTCGGAGGCGGCGCCCGAATCAATCGTTTGCGCGGCGAGCCTCAATCCCTCCGGATAATCGCTCACGCGGCCGGCCACGCGCAGCGCCGCGGCGGTGTTGAACAGCACAATGTCGCGGCGCGGGCCGCGTTCGGTGGCGTTGAGGATGCGCCGGATGCAATCGGCGTTCTCCTCGCGCGAGCCACCGGCAAGGTCGGCAAGCCGCGCACGGGGCAGGCCGAAGGCGGCGGCGTCGAGGGTGGCGTCGGTGATGGGCGAAGTCCGGTTGAACTCGCTGACGGTGTTCGGTCCGAGCGTGGATAGCTCGTCCATCGGGCGGCCGTCCTCGGTCTGTCCACAAGCCACCAGCGCGCGCCGCGCGTCCATGAGTTGCAGTGCTTCCGTGAGCTTGCGGGTGACAGCGGGGTCGGGCACGCCGATGAGCTGCACATTGGGCCGGGCAGGGCAGAGCAGGGGGCCGAGGAAATTGAAAACGGTGGTTTGGCCCTCGGCGGCGAGCCGCTGGCGGACGGGGGCGATGTTCTTGAACGCGCGGTGGTAAAGCGGCGCGAAGAAGAAGCTGATGCCCAGTTCGCGCAGGCAACCGGCGGCGACGGGCGCGGACATCTCAATGCGGACGCCGAGGGCTTCGAGCACGTCGGCGGAACCGCAGCGGCTGGTGACGGCGCGGTTGCCGTGTTTGGCGACGGACACGCCTGCGCCGGCGAGGACGAAGGCCACTGCGGTGGAGATGTTGAAGGTGTGGAGCTGGTCGCCGCCGCTGCCGCAGACATCCATCAGCACGCCGCCGATGTCGTCGGGGCCGACGCGGGGATGGACGGCGAGTTCGCGGAGGGTGAGGGCAAACGTGGCGATTTCCCGCGGGGTCTCGCCTTTATGCCGCAGCGCAAGCAGGAAATCGGTTTTGATCTGGTCGCTGACGGCTTCCGACAGAAGGCTGCGGATGGCGCAATGGGCCTCGAGCGGCGTGAGCGCGACGCCACGGCGCAGCTTCTCAATGACGGCCGGGAACTCGCGCGATGGAAGCGGGCCGTGTGTGCGGAATAAGTTCGCAACCGGCCCGGCAAGGCTCACGGTGTTTCCCCGGTAAGGTCAGCGCACTTCGTCGCCGACGCGGGGTTGGCCGTCGAGAATGTCGGCGGTGACATGCGGCGGACGGACAGGCTCGGTCACCTTGACGGTGGCGGTGCGTTCCTTGCCGCGGTAGGTGGTAAGCTGGCTGCCCGCGCTGGGGATTTCGGGCGAGGAAAACTCAATGACGACAAACCGATATTCCGGCTCCGCTTTCACCATGACCACCTTCGCGGCGAGCTTGGACGGGACGGGAGCGGCGGGTTTGGTCTCGGTGGTCCTGGGTGCGAACGGACCACTTGTGGAGGCGGGCTTGGTTTCCGTCGCGGCGACGGCGGGTTTCGCGGGCGGTTGGGACTTGGCAGTCTTGCCGACCTCGTCGGGTTTCACAGTCTTCGCGTTGGTTTCAACCGGCTTGGCCGGGGTGGCCTTGGCGAGCGTGATCGGCGCCGGGCCGACGGCGGCGGGGCCTTGGGCGGGCTTGGACGCGTCGCCTTCCCTTGGGCCGCAACCGGCAAGAAGAGCGACAACGGCGAGTGCTGCGACACGATAAATGTAGTTCATAAAAAGCGCGCGGATGCTAACAGATGAGCCGATGCAGGTCAACCGTTGCGCAGATTGTTTGTCAGAAACGAAATGAAACCCCGGTAGGGGCGGTAGAGATTTCGTTCCCGCAGTCGT
>DYDC01000073.1 GCA_020718125.1 Methylacidiphilum sp.
GGCCGTGCCGGAGGCACGGCCCACGCTTTCGAAGCCATGAGCACCACTACCGCGAACATCACCGCCAACGGCAAACCGAAGGTAACTGCTCAGGTAGCCACCCAAAAGCGGGCGGCTACCTGAGCAGTTACAAAGTGCCGGGCTATTCTCGTCCGTCCCTCTGGGACTTGATCGTGGTGCGTGTGTCAAGTTGCGCCCACCCGCCGACACCCGCCGACAAACTGCTTGCTTCCAGCCATCCCGGCGTGCCTTATTGGCCACTGCTGTGTTCCACCGGCGAAGACAATTGGATGTTTGCTCTGCTGCGCGAGCGGCGCTGGCGGTTGTCTTGTCAACGGCAGTGCTGTTCCTGTCGTTGGCGTCGGTCTGCCCCGCGCTGCACGAGTGCTTCCACCACCACGACACCGACTCGCACACCGAAGGGCAATGCCCCGTTTGCCTCTTTGCCAAGAGTGTCGTGGACGCGCCGCAGATGCCGGCGTGTGACGCCGCATCCTCGCCGCAGTTCGTCGCGACGGTTCCGATCCTGCCTCAAATCGCGCTTCCCACGGCGCATTACCGGTTGTTGCCGGAGCGCGCGCCGCCTTCAGTCCTCTCCTCCAGAAGTGTTGCCGGTTGAACCGCGGGTTGGCGACTCTCGACGCGTCGCTTGACCGGCAATCTTCCCCGTCCGTTATCCAGAGAGTCCCGGACTTTGCGCGGGTGTTTCGAGTGCCTGCGCGCGTGTGGAGAGAAGATGAAACTGAAAAGATTTCTGTGGTTGTCCGCCTTTTGCCTGGGCGTGGTCTTGCCCCAGGCGCAGGGGACGAATGAAGTGCAGCAGCTTCAGCAGCAGTTGAAGCAGTTGCAGGAAAACTTTGAACGGGTGCAGCATGAACAGCGCCGCCAGATCGAGGCACTGCAGAAACAGGTTGGGGCGTTGCAGACGGCGCAGGCCAGACCGCCCGACAAAGCGGATGCGCTGGCCGCCGCGCCGCTGGCCGCCGTGGCCACGGCGCCCCTCGAGACGAAGCAGCCGTGGACGCCCACCTCGCCGATTCCGTTGCTCGGCGGCCAGAGGAACTACCTGAACCTGTCATTCGATGCCTTGTTTACCGGTGGAAGTTCGACCGCCACCGACGTCGAGCATCTGCAAATCGGCGCTCACGATCCCAACCAGCGCGGGTTCACGGCCCAAAATCTGGAGATCGTCTTCGAAGGGATGGTGGACCCGTATTTCCGCGGGCAGGCCAGCCTGGCCGGGCACATGGAGCCGAGCGGCCATTTCCACTTCGAGGCCGAGGAGGCTTACCTGGAGACGCTGAGCCTGCCGTGGAATCTCCAACTCAAGGGCGGGCAGTTCCTGACGGAGTTTGGACGGCTCAACCCCACGCATCCGCACACGTGGGGTTTCGTGGACGCGCCGCTGGTTAATGCGCGGTTTCTCGGCGCTGAGGGCCTGCGCAATCCCGGCGCGCGAGTCTCGTGGCTGATGCCGACACCGTTTTACTCCGAGCTGTTCCTGGCCATGCAGAACAGCCAGGGCAACACGGCCTACAGCTTTCGAGGCTCCGGTGGCCACTCGCACGATGGCCATGCGCATGGTGACGCGCGGTTCGGGCGCGAACTGCTGCATCGGGAAACGCATAACCTGGCCGACATGTTGTTCAGCCCGCGCTACGCCGTTTCGTTCGACCTGAGCGATACGCAAACGCTGCTGGCCGGCGCGTCGGGCGCGTTCGGGCCGAACAACTCCGGCACGGACACCGACACGCGGATATTCGGCGTGGACCTCACCTGGAAATGGAGGTCGCCGAGGCATCACGGCGGGTTCCCGTTCGTGGCCTGGCAGACGGAGGCCATGGCACGGCGCTATGAAGCCGGCGCGTTCGCGGAGGACGAGGACGGCGACGGCGTGCTGGACGTTGATCTGCCACGCGAGACGCTGTGGGACTACGGGTTCTACACGCAACTGCTGTGGGGGTTCCACAAAGGCTGGGTGGCCGGGCTGCGCGGCGATTGGGTGAGCGGCGAGCGCGGGGCGTTTTACCCGGACCCGGACCGCGACGCGCGCTGGCGCATCTCGCCAAACCTGACGTGGTATCCGACCGAGTTCTCGAAGCTGCGCCTGCAATACAACTACGACGACCGCGCCAACATCGGCGTGGACCACAGCGTGTGGCTGCAATTCGAGTTCCTGCTGGGCGCGCACGCGGCGCACAAGTTCTGAGCGACGACCGAACTTCAACCGTTCAACTGGAGTGTTTGAGATATGAAAACGAGACTGATTGCATTTGCCATTCTGCTCGGCCTGCCGATGGTCGCGCAGGCCGGGTTGCGGGTCGTGGCGACCACGCCGGACTTCGGCGCCATCGCGCGCGAAGTCGGCGGCGACCGCGCGGAAGTCACATCCCTGGCCAAACCGACCGAAGACCCGCATTTCGTGGACGCCCGGCCCAGCTTCATCGTGAAGCTCAACCGCGCGGACGTGCTGCTGGAAGGCGGCGCGGAACTGGAGATCGGCTGGCTGCCCGCATTGCTCCAAAGCACGCGCAATCCCCGCATCGCCATCGGCGCACCCGGTCGCATCCGGTGCCACGAGGGGGTGCAACTACTGGAGGTGCCGGCGACGCTTGACCGCTCGCAAGGTGACATCCACGCCGCCGGCAATCCGCATTACATGACTGACCCGGTGAACGCGCGGATTGTGGCCGGCCGCGTGGCGGACGCGTTCTGCCGGCTTGATCCAAAGTCAGCCGACGCTTACCGCGCGAACCTGAAGCGGTTCAGCGATCAGTTGGACGCCAAGCTCGCCGAATGGCAGAAGTTGCTCGAGCCGTTCCGCGGCCGGCACGTGGCAGCCTATCACAACTCGTGGCCCTACTTCGCCCGCCGGTTCGGCTTGAAGATCGAGATGTTTCTCGAACCAAAGCCCGGCCTGCCAGTCACGCCGGCCCATCTTGCCGCGGTGATGGCCCGGATGAAACAGGAGAACGCGCGAGTTGTCATCGTCGAGCCATATCTGGACCGCCGGACGGCCGAAACGGCCGCGCGCAGCACCGGCGCAACCGCGCTGGACGTGGCCTACCTGCCCGGCGGCGTCCAGGGAACCGAAGACAGCTACATCAAACTGATGGACTATCTGGTCACCGCCCTGGCCAAGGCGCTGGCCGGCAACACGAGGTAAGATTGTGGAACTGCTCACCGTCATGAAGTGGCCGCTGTTCGCGTGCCTGACCCTGCCGTGGTTGTTGGTCTATCTCGGCCTGCACGTCGTCCAGCGGGAAATCATCTTCGTGGACCTCGCCCTGGCGCAGGTCGCGGCGCTCGGCACGTGCGTGGCGATGTTCGCCGGCTGCGACCTGCATTCGTGGCAAAGCTACGCGTGGTCCGCGGCGTTCACCATCGTCGGCGCCGTGCTCTTCACACTCACCCGCAGCCGCCATCACCGCGTGCCGCAGGAGGCGCTGATCGGCATTGTCTATGTGGTCGCGGCGGCGGCGGGGATTGTGATCCTCACGCAGACGGCCGGCGGCAAGGAAGAATTGCAACGGTCGCTGGTCGGCGAACTGCTCGTGGTGCCGCCCGACGAAGTCCTCAAGACCATCGCCCTCTACGCCGCCATCGGCATCGCGCACTACGTATTCCGGCGGCGATTCATGGCGATTTCGATGAATCACGAGGCCGCCGCGCGCAGCGGCCTTTCCGTGGTGTGGTGGGACTTCCTCTTCTACGTGCTGTTCGGGTTTGCCGTCACCAGCTTCGTCCATATCGGCGGCGTGTTGCTCACGTTCTCCTATTTGATCGTGCCTGCGGTGTGCGGGAACTACCTGGCCGGGTCTTGGCGCGGACGGCTGGTGATCGGTTGGGTGACGGCGACCGTTGCCAGCCTGGTCAGCCTCTGTCTCACGCCCCTGCTCGACCTGCCCATCGGCGCGACCACCGTGTGCGTATTGGGTTTGGCGCTGCTCCTCGCCGCCTTGACGGCGCGGCTGTGGCGCTTCAAACCGGCAAGGACGATCGCGCGCACCGGAACCTAGCGGAAAGCGACTGCCGCGTCAGATCTGAATCTTCCGGCCCGCGCCGCGAGCCACCGGCGAAGAGGCCGCTTCGGGTTCGGACTTGAGCGCCGAGCGCACCCGGCGCAGCAGCTCGATCATGTCCGGCTGAAACACATCCCGCGGACGGGCGGAGGCCACCGCAAAATCAGCGGTCAGGCGGCCGGCGGCCATCACCACCACGCGGTCGGCCAGCAGCACCGCTTCCTCGACGCTGTGGGTCACCAACAACACCGTGCGCGGCTCGCTCTGCCATAGTTCGATGAACTCGCCGT
The DNA here is from genome assembly GCA_020718125.1 of Methylacidiphilum sp. Lineage (GTDB taxonomy): Bacteria > Verrucomicrobiota > Verrucomicrobiia > CAIQCK01 > CAIQCK01 > JACRKA01. The sequence continues at coordinate 4,313 of DYDC01000073.1, forward strand.
GCAACCGCTCGCGGGTCTGTTCGTCCAGGCTCGCAAACGGCTCGTCCATCAGCAGCACGCGCGGGTCGTGGCAGAGCGCGCGTGCCAGGGCCACGCGCTGGCGCATGCCGCCGGAGAGTTCGTGCGGATGGCTGTGCGCGACTTCCGGCGGCAGGCGGACTTGTTCCAGGACGCGTCGTGCCTGCGCGTGACGTTCGGCGCGCGGCACGCCACGGAGTTCGAGACCCATCGCGATGTTGTCAATCACGCGCCGCCACGGCAGCAGATCGCCTTCCTGGCTCAACAGGCCGATGCCGGCGGTGGGGCCGGCAATCGTTTCCCCGTTCATGAAAACACGGCCAGTGGTGGGACGATCCAGGCCGGCGGCGAGCCGCAACAACGTTGTCTTGCCGCAGCCGGACGGGCCGACCAGACAGGTCACTTTGCCGGCGTCGCAATGCAGGTCGAGGTCGCGCACGGCCCAGACCTCGCCGCGCGCTTCGGTGGCGAAGCGTCTGCCCACGTGCTCGAAACGAATGGCGACAGTCTTCATGGTCAACGTTGCGCGGCCTGCCAGCGACCCAGCGGCCACGCCGCCGCGCGCAGCAGCCCGTCCAGCGCCAGGCCGATGACGCCGATGATCACGATGGCGGCGAACGCGTATTCATAACGGCCTTGTTCCTGTGCCGTGACGATCATGTAGCCCAGGCCGCTCCGCGTGCCGGGAAAAATCTCCGCCGCGATGATGACGCGCCATGCCACGCCCGCGCCGAGCCGCAGGCCGGTCAGGATGGACGGCGCGGCACCGGGCAGGATGATTTTGCGGATCAGTTGGCCGGGGCTGGCTCCCAACACGCGCGCCGCCTCCACGTGGGCTTCGCGCACGCCGCGCACGCCGGCGGCGGTGTTCAGCGCCACGGGGAAAAACGCGCTCATCCAGATCACCGCCAGCACGGCGAACCGCAACTGGTCGAGCAGCCCGTGCTGCCACGCGTTGTCGCCGAAGCACGCGGCGGCCGGACTCGACAGGCCGAACACAAGAATCGTCACGGGCAGCCACGCCACCGGGCTGATGACCATGAGCGCGGCGATGCTCGGCGAGAGCATTTCGTTGACCGCGCGGCAGCGTCCGATCAACAAGCCGATGGGAATGCCGCTGGCCGCCGCGAGTCCGAAGCCCAGCACCACCCGCAGCAGGCTCACCGCCACGCCGCTGGCCAGCGAGGTCGAGTCCAGCGCCGGCGGTTCGCAAAACGGATGCGCCAGCACATCCATCACCGAAGCGATGGAGGGAATCACCACGCTGTGCCGCGCCGCGAGCCACCACAAGTCCAGCACCGCCAGCGGCAGCAGCGCGCCGCGCGCGGCCTTGCGGAGCCACGAAGTCAGTCGCGCGGTCATTTGAGCCATCCCCTCGCTCGCAGTTCGGCTGCGGCCTTTTGTTGAAGGTCGAATTGGCAGAGATCCTTCACGACCTCTTCGGGCGGCCGGTTGGCGTAGCGGCCTGTGAAGAATTTGATCTCCCTCATCATCTCCACCCAAGTTTCCATGCCCGCGAGCCACGCGCTCGTCGGCTCAGCGATGTAGTTCACAGTGGGCACCGAGGCTGCTTCGACAGCCCGCTCGTGTTTGGTCCACGCGCAGGCGCAGTCAATGCCGAGGGCCGGGTCCTCGCGCAGGCATTGCGTGCCGAGGAGGATCAGCTTCAACAGCGCCTTCACCGCTGCCGGCTGCCGCTCCAACGCCTCGGTCCTGGCTGCGACGATGCAGCAGGGATGATGCTTCCATTTTCCCTTCGGCGGCAGGTCGCACAAGTCCGCGACGATCTTCGCGAGTCCCCGGTGGACCGCCACCGCCACTTCGGGCTGGTTCATCACGAACCCGTCAATGACGCGGCCCTCCAGCAGCGGCAGCGGGCTTTTTTCGGAACCGAAGTTGAGCAGCACCACGCCCAGGCCGGGACCGCCCGTGTCGTAGCCGTAAGCGATGCCTTCGGCTTTCAGCGCCCGCTCGAAAATCATCTTCGCGACCGCGGTGGGCGCTTTGTAGCCGATCTTCAGCGGCTTCGCGGCGGCGCGCGCGGCGCGGACGAACGAAGCCCAGTCGCTGATCGGCAGGTCGCGATGCACCGCCAGCATGTCGCCGTCGGTCTGGAGCGGGCAGATGATCTTCAACGGCTGGCCGTCATCAGCAAACTTCGCCACGGCGATCGAGCTGCCGAGGCCGACATCAAGCTCGCCGCGGCTCATGGCGGCGGGCATGAGCGAACCGCCGCCAACCTTCACGAGGTGGAGCCGGGCCACCGCGCGGCCGTTTTCGACGAGGTCATAAACTTCGCGGGCCTTCAGTTCTTGGAGGTGAAGCCCGAACCGTTCCCTGAACATCGCCGGCCTGAGCGCGGCCACGTAGAGTGCCAACTGATGATCATGGCCGACGTGACCGACCCGGAGCGCGGGCGGGTCATCGGCCGCCGTCGCGCACGCGGCGAGAGCAACAAGCGCCGCGCAGCAGGCGACGGCAAAGAATGGGTGGGTTTTCGTCATGGCGGCGCCTTTTCAGAACTTGAAGGTCAGTTGCGCGAAGAGCCAGTTGGCGTCGCTCGCATCCAGAGCCGGTTTTGCGTTGCGGGTGCGCTCGATGAAGCTGCCGGCGAAGAAGTGCGAATAGCCGGCGAACAGATCGAGGTATTTGTTGATCTGCCATTGCACCAGCAGATCAATCTCATGGCCCAACGCCCGGCCGGAGTTGCCGGTGCGGTCGCGACGCATGGACTGGCCGGTGCAGTAATACCAGGAGTCGCGAGCCTCGTTGAGCCGCAGGAAATGGTAATCGGCCCACACCTTGAGGTTCCTGGCGGGCTTCACCTCGAAGGTGAACTGGTAATCCTCCAGGTTCATCCACGACACGAGATTCATCCGGCCATAGTAGGTGTCAATCGCCCCAAAGACGCCGTCGAACGTGCCGCGCGTGCCATCGTTGGGGTCGTCATCGCCGCTGGCATAGCTGAATTCGCCCGCCACGCGCGGCGACCACAGCGCGTCGAACGTGTAGCCCACGCGCGCGTTCGCGCCGGCCGCCTGGATGTCGTCGCGGCCAAACCCGCCGCCCTGGCCCACCAGCGTGCCCGCAAAATCCCAACGCCGGCCCAGGGTCCCGCTGAACGCGAAGCCGAGCGAGTGGCGGTTCTCGTCGCCGACGCCGCTTTCGCCGACGAGGTTGCCGTGGTCGTCGTATCGCACGATGTAGAACACATCCGGTTTAATGGAAAACTCCCCCTCGGTGAACTTCCTGCCCTGCGCGTAAATCCCGGCCATCTGATACGGAAAGTGATCGTCGTTGAAGGTGGTCGGCTCCGAGATGATCCGCTGGCCGTAGAGGAAATCCAGTTGCGCCCATTCGAGGTCCACATACACCTTCGCGGCGTCCCACCAGTAGCGGCCGATGTTGCCCCATTCGCCCGGCCCGAACACGCGGGCGTCGGCATAGCTGATGGTCTGCCGCCCCGCCTTGAAGCCGACGGGAGACTTGCCGATGTGTTTCCACTCGAAGAACGCCTGCTTCAATTCGAACTCATCGTAGAAGGGGCAGTTGATGGGGAATGCCTCCCGCTTCAAATCGCTCAACCAGTGCCGCGCGTCCTGCATCTCGGCATAAACGTGGGCTTCTTCCAGAAATCGGTAATCGGCACTGACGCGCGTGCGCAGCAGCAGCAAGGAATCATCCTCGCCGGTGCCATAGCGCCGACCGTTGAAGTTGTCGAAGAACTCGTAGCGCGTCCGCAGGTTGAGGCCGAAGTCGAGTTTGCCCGGCCCCAGCGGGATGTTTTTGACCGCGTCCGTCAGCGACCCGGCCGCAGGCGCGTTGCTTTTCGATGTCGTTTGCGACGGGTCGGCCAGAGCGAGTGACCAAGAACAGGCGAAGGCCAGGAAACTGGCGACTGCAGATTTCGTTTTCATCGATAAGCATTCCGAAAGAACGCGCGGTAAACCCCACCGCCGAGCAATGGCGCGACGATGTAAACCGTCCACCAACCGTGGCCGTCGGCTTCGAACGGCACCGTGCCCCAACCGGCGAACATCGAAAACACGCGCGGCGCGAAATCACGCGCCGGGTTGAAACACGCCATCGTCAGCGGCCCCAGCACCGAGATCAGCAACGTCACCGTCAGGCCGATCGTCGCGGCGGTGAGCAGTTGCGGGCGCGACTTGTTGCGCTCGTCCGTCGCGCAGAAAATGACCAGCAGCAGCGCCGCCGTGCCGATGACTTCCGCCCCGAACGCTGACGCCGTGCTTATGCGTGTCCGCGCCTCGTCAGTAAGCGGTTTGCCGCCGGGGCTTGGATAAAACTCTCCGAACACCATCGCGGTGGCTTCGCTGCCCGGCGCGCCGCGAACGATGCCGTTGGCCTTCTCATAAGCGTGCAGCGCGTCGCCAAAGATGAAGTAGAGCGCCGCCGACGCCACGAACGCGCCGAGCAGTTGCGTGACGATATACGGCAACACACGCGTTTTCGGAAAGTCGGACCACACTGCCATGCTCAGCGTCACAGCCGGGTTCAGGTGCGCGCCGCTCAGCGCACCTGTGAGGTAGATCGCCGTTGCGATGCCGAGGCCCCACACGATGGCCACCTGAAACACGCCCACCTGCGCGCCGGTCGTGACCGCGGCGCACACGCTCCCGCAGCCGAAGAACACGAGCAGGAACGTGCCGAAGAACTCGCCTGTGAACCATCTGGGAAGCGTCATGACTGGCCTGTCCCTACTTCACAGAACCAGACATGGGCTTCCGGCAGCAGCAGGATGCGCCTTCCTTGTCGCGGTGGGTCGGGTTTGGCCGGCCAGGGCGGAAATGCTCCAGATGATCCAGTTTCGCCTGCAACGTCGGGAACTTCGCCGCCACCGCCGGCACGGAGTCCTTGACCGTCGTGGCGAGCACGTCGGGCGGGGCTTCGGCGCGGAGGTTGATGAACATCTCGCCGGCCGCCACCGGCTCGCCGAGCTTGAAGGAAAGCTCAGGCACGAAATCGTTGCGGACAAGATTCACCACCGCGACATGGCCCAGGCTGTTCGCATCGGGGCTGAAGGTCATCTTCAGGTGCGCGATCTCCGCCTGCCGCGCTTGCAGCCGTTTTTGGATCTCGCCGGCAAGCTGTTGGAGCAGGTTGTCGGCATCGAACAACTGCGTGGCCGTGAGGCGAACGGTGCAGTTGAGCCAGCCCATCAGCGCTTCGCCGTCGGCGTAAAGGTCATAGTCCACCTCCATTGCCGTCCGCGCTGTCTGCTCCTCGCTGGTGAGGCGCCCAAACCATGCATCGAGGCCCGTCCCCTGGCGCGCGGCGACAGTGAGTGTTTGCGTGCGCGGGAACTTCGCCGCGAGCGCCTTGCGCAATGCCTCCAGCCGCGCCGCGTCGAGCAGGTCGCATTTGTTGATGACGATGAGGTCAGCCTCTTCGAGTTGCTTGGCGTAGATGTAGGCGACCTTTTCGGAGAAACCGCCGCCCTTTTCCACGCCGAGCACGCGCAGCGCGCGGACCGGATCCACCATGACGCTGACCGGCGCGACGGTGAAGTCGTTGCCGTAAAGCCGCCGCAACGGATACGTGACCGTGGCAACGAGGTCGGTGCAACTCCCCACCGGCTCGGCGATGAACACGTCCGGCCGCGTCCTGACGCAAAGCCGCTGCGACGCCTCAATGAGCGAGTTGAACTGGCAGCAGAAGCAACCGCCGAGGATTTCCGCCGTCTCGAAGCCCTGTGAGCGCAACGTCATCGTGTCCACCAATTCGCTGCCTTGGTCGTTGGTGATGAGGCCGACGCGCAGGCCGCGGTCGGTGAGCTGCCGCGCGAGCTTGCCAACGGCGGTGGTTTTCCCCGCGCCGAGGAAGCCGCCGATCATGATGTAGCGGGCTTTGGATTGGTCGTTGGCGGAAGTGGCGAGTGGTTTCATGCAGTTAAACGTATGCCTTCATTGGCATATATCTGCGCCGCAGGGCAAGGGAAAAGTTGCGGGAGGATTACTCCGGGGCGCAACTTGACATACGCACCACGATCAAGTCCCGGAGGGACGGACGAGAATAGCCCGGCACTTTA
>DYDC01000074.1 GCA_020718125.1 Methylacidiphilum sp.
GGGCTATTCTCGACCGTCCCTTTCGGGACTTGGCGCGTGTGTCAAGTTGCGCCCTGCTGAAGCTCGAGCAGCAACTGAGGCGCGATGAGGAGATGCAGCTTGTCCGCGAAGTGACCGTCACGGCGGTGAAAAATCCGCAAGTGGCGGTAACTGGCGACGAGGCGACGTTGAAGGCGCTCCAGGCCGGTCGCGTGTGGAAGCTGGTCTATGCGGACGGCTTCACAACCGACGGAGGCCAATGCAAGAACTGCCACGCTCTTTTCGCCGACCGGCGCGCAACATGCGGCTACTGCGGCGGCGCTGTGGACGCGGTGGATGACCTGACGGATCGCCTGGTGGAACGCGCCAGTGCCTGCGACGCGAGGGTGAAGGTCGCCCGCGACGCGGCGGCGGAGTTGCTTCGAAAGCACGGCAGCATCGGCGCATTCCTGCGGTTCTGACTGGTCTTGCCTCCATAGCTGTGAGCGGCAACTTTCGAGTCGCCGAATCGATGATGCTGATTTGGGCGACAGGAATGTCGCCCCTCCCAGTTATCCGGCAGTCAGAGACTGCCGCTGCAGTTCGCGAAGCAACAAGCCGCGAGGCCGAACTCTCAGCCTTCGGGGATTCGACCCTCGACCTTGCTTCGCCTATGCCGGCTTCGCTTCGTCGCCCGCGACGCGGATGTGGAGGTCTTTCAACTGCCGCTGCGTCACGTCGCCCGGCGACTGCGTCATCAGGTCGGAAGCCTTCGCGGTCTTCGGGAAGGCGATGACGTCGCGGATGCTGGGGCTGCCGACGAGGATCGCCATGATGCGGTCGAAGCCGAGCGCGATGCCGCCGTGCGGCGGCGTGCCGAACCGGAACGCCTTGATGAAGTAGCCGAAGCGGCTCTCGGCGATCTCGCGCGGGATTTCGCACACGTCAAATATCTTCTGCTGAAGGTCGGGCTGATGGATGCGGATGCTGCCGCCGCCGATTTCGGAGCCGTTGAGCACGAGGTCATAGTGTTTGCCGCGCACGCGGTGCGTGTCGGTCTCCAGCAAGGGCGCGTCCTCCTCCACTGGCGCGGTGAACGGATGATGACTGCTCATCCACCGGCCCTGCTCCTTGTCGAACGTGAGCAGCGGGAAATCCACGACCCACAGGAAATCGTAGCGGTCAGCCGGGATGGCCAGCTTGCCGGTCTGCTGCAGATACTGCGCGCAGAGCAGCCGGATGCGGCCGAGGATTTCGCACGCGTTGCCCCACTGGTCGGCGGCGAACAGGATCAGGTCGCCTTCCTCGATCTTGAGCTTCGCGGTCAGTGCGGCCTTCTCGGCGTCGTTAAAGAACTTCACGATGGGCGAGTTCCACTTGCCGCCCTCGACCTTGATCCACGCGAGGCCCTTCGCGCCGAAGCTCTTCGCGGCCTCGGTCAAAGCCTCGATCTGGCCCTGCGTGGCGCAGGCGAAGCCTTTCGCATCGAGCGCCTTCACAACACCGCCCGCCTCGACGGCGCCACGGAAGACCTTGAACTGGCTCGCGCGGAAGTCCCCGGTGAAATCCACGATCTCCATCGCGAACCGCGTGTCAGGCTTGTCGCTGCCGAAACGGTTCATCGCGTCCTGGAACGTCATGCGCGGGAACGGCGTCGGGATGTCGCGGCCGAGCGCGGTCTTCCACATGCGCTTCATCAGGCCCTCCATCACCGCGTAGATGTCCTCGCGGTCAATGAAGCTCATCTCCACGTCAATCTGCGTGAACTCCGGCTGGCGGTCGGCGCGGAGGTCCTCGTCGCGGAAGCAGCGGGCCATCTGGTAATACCGCTCGATGCCGGCGACCATCAGCAGTTGCTTGAACTGCTGCGGCGACTGCGGCAGCGCGTAGAACTTGCCGGGATAGAGCCGTGACGGCACCAGATACTCGCGCGCGCCCTCGGGCGTGCTCTTGAACAGCATCGGCGTCTCGACATCGAGGAAGCCCAGTTCATCGAAGTGGTTCCGCACGACCATCGTGACCTGGTGGCGAAGGCGAAGGTTGCGGGCCATCGCGGGCCGGCGCAGGTCGAGGTAGCGATACTGGAGCCGCAGGTCTTCGCTGGTCTGCGTGTCATCGCTGATCTCAAACGGCGGCGTCTCGGCGGGGTTCAGGACCTCGATCTTGTGCGCGATGACCTCGATCTCGCCGGTGGGCAGCTTGGTGTTGATGGTGCCGGCGGGCCGATGGCGGACGCGGCCCTCGACGAAAACGCAGAACTCCGAGCGCAACGCGTGGGATGCCTCGGCGGCGCCGGGATTGTATTGCGGGTCGAACACGACCTGTGTGAGACCCTCGCGGTCGCGCAGGTCAATGAACACGATGCCGCCGTGGTCGCGGCGGACGTGAACCCAGCCCGTCAGCGCGACGGCCTTGCCCTCGTCGGTCAATCTCAACTGTCCACAATGGTGCGTGCGTTTCATGGTCGTAATGCGTAATCCGTAAAAAGCAAACCGCTGACCGGCAGCCACGTCAGCGGATGGCCAGCCTGGCCTTTAGTTCGCCGACGGCCACTTTCGTCTCCTCGCGCGTGGCGAGCGACTTGAGCGTCACTTGCTCCTGCGCCCACTCATCGCCGATGACGACAGCGTGGCGCGCGCCGAAGGCTGAGGCCATTTCGAATTGCTTGCCCATCTTTGCCGGCGTGAGCGCGTAGTCGCACGCGACGCCGGCTTCGCGCAGGTCGTGGATGAGCTTGAGAGCCTGCGGTCGAAGCTCTTCTTTCGCGATGACAACGTAGGCGTCGAGCCTGCGCTCCACCTTCGGCAGCAAGCCGCGCTGCTTGAGCAGTTCGCCCAGCACCACGTCACCCATCCCGAAGCCCAACGCGGGCAAATCCACCCCGCTGACGAGCTTCACGAGTTTGTCATAGCGTCCGCCGCCGGCGATGGCGCGCAGTTCGCCCTTCACGTCGAAGGCTTCGAAAACGATGCCGGTGTAGTAGGCCAGACCACGGACGATCTTCGGGTCGAACCGGATGAACTGGCCGAGGCCGGCGTGGGCCATCGCGTCGAGGAACCGCTTCAGCGTCTCCATCGCGGCGGGCGCAGCCGAGGCGAACTCGCCCGTGTCGGCAAACTTCAGGATCGCGGCCACGGTGGCGCTCGACACGCCGAGGGCTTCGAACTTCTTCTGTGTGACGGCGGCTTCCTCGCGCTCGATCTTGTCCACGATGCCGAAGACGGCGGCGTGCTTGTCCGGCGTGATGCCGAGCGATTCGAGATAGCCGGCCCAGACGCGGCGGTCGCTGACGCGGACGACGAAGTCCTCGTGCGTGAGGCCGAAGCCGCGCAGCGTGTCCACGAGCAGGCAGACCAGCTCGATGTCGGCCTCGACGCCCTTCTCGCCGATGATGTCGGCGTTGAACTGGAAGTGCTCGCGGAGCCGGCCGCGCTGCTGTTTCTCGTAGCGGAAGAGCTGCGGGATGGCGAACCACTTGATGGGCTTCTTGAAGTCGCGCTCGCGGGCGCCGACCATGCGGGCCAGCGTCGGCGTCAGTTCGGGCCGCATCGCGACGTGGCGTTCGCCCTTGTCCACGAAGTCGAAAAGCTGGCTGACGATCTCGTCGCCGCTCTTGCGGGTGTAAAGCTCCAGCGGCTCCAGCGGCGGGCCGTCGTATTCGCGGAAGCCGTAGCGGACGGCGGTCTCGCGCCACTTGCCGAAGATGTGGCCGCGGACGGCGCATTCGTCCGGATAGAAGTCGCGGAAGCCGGGTAGCGATTGGAGGGACATGGCAACTCGTGATTCGTGGAGCGTGACCCGTGATTCGGGCGAATCACGAATCACGAGTGTCAATCATCCAAAGCCGGCGGCGGCGCGGCGGGTGGCGGCAGTTGGGCAAGCTGCTCGACGCGCTCGGTCATGATCTTGCCGGGCTTGAACTTGACGCCGACACGCGGCGGGATCTGGACGGTCTGGCCGGGGTTGTTGGGGTTGCGGCCGATGCGGGCCTTGCGGTGCTTGACCTCGAAGACGCCGAAGTTGCGCAACTCGACGTTGCGGCCGTCGGCGACGGCATCCACGATGGCGTCGAGGGTCTTCTGGACGACGACGGCGACATCCTTCAATTGGAGTCCGGTCGCGTCGCTGACGCGCGTGGCGATTTCGCGCTTCGTCAGGTTTGGTTTGTCGGTCAAGCTCATGGTTTACCTACGCTTTCCATTTGTGTCGGCCGCGGCCTGCGGCGCTCGATGATGTTGTCGGAACTGGGCTGGGCGAAATTCCACAACCACAACGTCCCGGCAACCACCGCGCCCAGCAGCAACAGAATGAACAACGGGCTGCCCAGAACGCGGCGGATGTAATAGCCAAGTCCGCTCATGGACGCAAGTTGAAGTTTCCGCGCCTTCAGCCCGCCCAGCACGGCCTTCAGGGCGACATAGCTGGCGTTCCAGCCGGCCTCCAGCGCGCGCGTCTCAGCCTCGGTCATCTGGCCGAGGCGCTGAAGCGAGCTGGCGGCGGCAAGCACCTGCAACGTCTGGTCGCCGGGATCGCGCTCCATCTCGAGGTCGGCCAGCAACGCCTCATGGTCCTCCGCGAGGCCGCCCTTGAGCGCGAGGAAATCGGCCTCGTCGGTCGGCAACAACGAAGCCCTGGAGAAGCCTCCGTGCAGGGAGCCGCGGAATCGTTCCCAGCGCTCGACGAACTCGTCGAGGGTTTCAACTTGCCGATCGAGCCGGCGGTCTTGCATGGCGGCGGGATTTCAGCCGGCGATGGTCGCGTATCAGGACGCGCTCAACGCTGGTCAGCGACCTTGAGGGTCTTCTTGGTCTGGTTGTTGAAAATCTTCAGGCCCTTGAGCACGTCCAGCGCGCGGTCGAGCTGCACGTCGCGGATCGGCGCCTCAGCCTTCTCCGGTTCGGCGCCGGGCGGACGGTTGCGCTGGAGCATCAGCTTCAACTCGTCCTCTTCCGAAATCGGCACGACAATGTCGGGCGTGATGCCCTTCTCGTGGATGACCCGGCGGCTCGGCGTGTAATACTTCGCCGTGGTCAGCCGCACGGCCGACTTGTCGGGAAGCTCGATGACGCTCTGGACGCTGCCCTTGCCGAAGGTCTGCTCGCCGACGACGAGCGCGCGTTTGAGGTCCTGCAGCGCCCCGGCGACGATCTCGCTGGCACTGGCGCTGCCGCCGTTGACGAGGATGACCATCGGGTAATCCGGGTGCTTGTCCAGGGCGGCGGCGAAATACTCCTGCCGCTGCGACTTCTGCCGGCCCTCCGTATAGACGATGAGCCGGCCTTTCTGGAGAAACTTGCTGGACACGTCGCGCGCGCCCACCAGCAGGCCGCCGGGGTTGTTGCGCAGGTCGAGGATCAACGCCTCCATGCCGTTGCCTTCCATCCGGCGCAGCGCCCGCTCCAGCTCGTCGCTGGTCGGCTCGTTGAACTGCGTGAGGCGGACATAGCCGACCTTGTCGTCAATGAACGGGAAGCTGTTGGCCGATTTCACCGTGCGGCCGTTGATGTCCTTGACGCTCTCCACCGGGATGATCGCGCGGGTGAGCGTGTAGTCCTTCATCTCGCGCGACTTTGACCGCATGATGGTGATGGTGACCTTCGTGCCCGGCTCGCCGCGCAGCTTGTGGACCGCGTCGGGCAGCGAAAGTTTCTCAGTGGACTTGCCCTCGATCTTGATGATCTTGTCGCCGGGCATGAGGCCGGCGCGGGAGGCGGGCGTGTCCTCGATGGGGGCGATGACGGTGAGCACGCCGTCCTTGGCGCCGATCTGGATGCCGAGGCCGCCGAACTGGCCGTCGGTCTCGCTCTTCATCTCCTGGAAACCCTGCGTGTCCATGAACTGGCTGTGCGGATCGAGCGAGCCGAGCATCCCTTTGAGCGCGCCGTAGGCGAGGTCCTGGTAGGTCAGGTTCTGGCCGTCCACATAGTCCTGGCGGATCAACTCCATCACATAAGTCACCAGCGCGGCGTGCGCATAGGCGTCGTCCTTGTCGTCACTGGCGGCCATTGATTGCTGGTAGAGGCGGAACCCGATGAACAGGTTCGCGCTCAACGCCGCCAGCACCAGCCCAACCATCATCCGTTTCTTGAACATACGTCGTCTCCGATAAATCAGCCGGCAGACGCCGCACAGCGCCGCCATCAAGACCGCGGAAGTTATCGCGCCATGCCGGTCGAATCAAGATGTTTGCCGGAACAGTCCGCCCGAACCACGGTTGACGCCACGCCGCTGTCAGGGAAGAAATTTTTGCCGCGCGCGGGGGCGGCGGCTAAATCGCGGCGGTCACGGGGTTCCTGACGTCATCGCGACGGTTCGAGTCAGAGGGGACGAACCAAGCACACGTTCCCGGCGCAATGCTTGTGGACAACCTCCACAACATGGCTCGGCTCAACCACCGGCTCGGCGGCGTGCGGGCGGTATTGGGGCCGTTGGCGCGGCTGATCCGGCTGACGAGGCCGCGCCTGCCGATCCAGGCGCTCGACCTCGGCGCCGGCGCGGCGGACATCCCGCGGGCCGGCTACGTCGTGACGGATTCCCGCCGCAGCCGGCTGGGCTGCGCCGCTCAATGGGCCGTCACGCGGTTGATGACGTCCAACCCGTTGACGCGCGCGGAAGCGCCCGCGGCGGTGTTGCACGGGTTCACTCCGCGCGAGTTGCGCGCGCTGGCGGAGGGGGCGGGGCTGCGGAACTTCCGTGTCAGGCGGATGCCGTGGTTCCATCTGGCGCTCTACGGGGTGAAATGACGGCCACTTGACTCCGCGCCTGATTGCTTCGATGCTCCCACGCCAATGAACAGGCGCGCGCTGACCATCATCTTCGTCACGGTGTTCATTGACCTGCTCGGCTTCGGCATCGTCATCCCGTTGCTGCCGCTCTACGCGGAGCGGTTTGGCGCCAGCCCGGCGGTCATCGGCTGGCTGCTCGCGTCCTATCTCATCGCACAAGCCATCGCCGCGCCGGTGCTCGGCAGACTTTCCGACCGCATCGGCCGGCGGCCGGTGCTGATCGCGAGCCTCGCGGGGTCGGCCGTCTCCTTCACGCTGCTGGGGCTGGCGGAAACGCTGCCGTGGCTGTTCGTCGCGCGCGTGCTGGCGGGACTGGCGGGCGGCAGCGTCAGCGCGGCGAAGAGCTACATCGCCGACGTGACGACGCCGGAGAACCGCGCGAAAGGCATGGGGTTCCTCGGCGCGGGCATCGCGCTGGGCTACGTCTTCGGGCCGGCGCTGGGCGGGCTGTTGACGCATTGGAACGTGACGATGCCCTATTTCGTGGCGGGCACAACGGCGCTGGTGAACTGCTTCAGCGCGCTGCTGTTCCTGCCGGCGCCGCCGCGGGTGACGCCGCACGCGACCGACGAGGAGCTTTCCGCGCTCGCGCACGCGGGCCGGCTTCTGGTGCGGCCGGGGCTGCGCGGTTATCTCGGGATGGTGTTCCTGATCACGCTGAGTTTCTCGCTGTTCACCGGCACGTTCGCGCTGCTGGGCCAGCGCCTGTTCCACTACACGCCGGCAAAGATCGGGGTGTTGCTGTCGTTCGTGGGGCTGATGGCGGCGCTGGTGCAGGGCGGGTTGATCGGGCCGCTGGTGAAGCGGTTCAAGGAGTTGCCGCTGGCGACGGCCGGCTCGGCGATGTTTGCGGCGGGGCTGGCGCTGGTGCCGATGGCGCACGGGGTGGGGTTGATGCTGGCGGCGCTGTTCCTGATCGGCTTCGGCAACAGCCTGAACATGCCGACGCTGCTGGCGTTGGTGTCGCGCGAGGCGGCGGCGGGTGAGCAGGGCCGCGTGCTCGGCGTGCAGCAGAGCCTGGAGAGCATCGCGCGGATCATCGGGCTGGTGGTGGGCGGCTGGCTGTTCTCGCGCGTGGAGTGGGAGCCGTATGTGTGCGGCGCGGGGCTGATGGCGCTGGCGACGGTGTTCGCGCTGTCGCATTTCGTGCCGGGCAGGACGGCGGGCGCGCCGGCGGCGAAGTGAGGCGGGCTACTTCTCCTCTTCGTCAGCCTCGCCTTCTGATTCGCTCATTTTCTTGAGCGCCTCCGACATGTCCTCGACGACGTCGAATACCCTGCGGGCGACGAAGACGGGGCATTTGGCCTGCAACGCGAGCGCGAGGCTGTCGCTGGGGCGGGCGTCCACCTCGACGATCTTCTTGCCCAACTCGTTCTCGCAGGTGAGGTAGAGCCGGGCGAAGTAGGTGGAGTTGCGAAGGTCGTTGATGATGACGCGGTCGAGCGTGACGCCCAAGCCGGCAAAGAGGGAACCGATCAGGTCGTGGGTCAGGGGGCGCTCCTTCTGGATGCCGCGCATGAACATCGCGATGGCCGCGCCGACGCTCTGGTCCACGTAGATGACGAAAGTCTTCTCGTCGTTGCCGATGAACACCGCCGAGGCGTTGTTGGTTGGCAACACCACGCGCACCCGCACCGGCACCAGATCGTTCTTCGCAGCCATGGCGAGTCAGACTATCAGCTTGGGTTCAAAACGCAAGAGAGCGGCCCCTGCGCGCAGCAGACCACCGTTGTGAGGCATCTTCACTGCCGCTCGCGCCATCGTTCGGCCTCCTTCGCGGCGGAGCGGCCTGCATGGGTGAGGGGGAAGCGGCGGGCCACCGCTTCGTAGCGCGCGGCGATGCCCTTGGTGTGGCTGGGATTGGCGCGCACATAGGCGCTGGCCCGCGCGAGCAGCCGGCTCGCGAACTCTTCCGTGGAAGGATTCGGCGAGTTCGACCAGTTGTCGCCGACCTCGGCCAGCATCTGTTGATACTGCCTCTCCACATGTTGGGAATCGCGATAGAGCCAGGCCAAGATGCACGCCACGATCAACACCGGCACCAGCACCCACGCTGTGATGACCATCCTTGTGGTCATCCACGACGGATGATGATGGACTCTTCTCTCAGGCTGGACTGCGGGTGCGGCCGGCGCTTCAGCCGGCGGCGCCACGGCCGACTCCGCGCTGGGGCGCTTCTGCGTCGAGATGGACACCTTGCCACTGTGGGCAGGCGCCTTCGCGGCGCCTTTGGAACCCCTCGGCCTCACCACCGTCTTGCCGTGTTCGATGGCCGCCGTGCGCGGCCGGCCGCCCTTCGAGAGGGCCTGCAAATCGGCTATGAGTTGTTCGTAGCCGACGTAACGGTCCGTGGGCCGCCGCGCCAGCATCCGGGCCAGCATCTGGCAGAACCCTTCGCTGAGGGCCGTGGTGGATTCGCGCGGGTCTTCCAGATGCCCCTGCCGCTGGCCGGCCAGAGCGGCCGGTCCTTGAAGCTCGCCAAACGGTTTCACGCCGGTGGCGAGGTGATAGAGCGTCGCGCCGAGCGCGTAGATGTCGCCGCGGCAATCGCCCTGACGCTCGCCCTTGGTCAGCTCCGGCGCGGTGTAGTGCGGATCGCCGACGGGCTGGTCGGGCAGGGGTTTGCCGTGGTCGTCCGCCGCGGCGCGTGCGAGACCGATGTCGGCGACGCGCGTGTGGCCGCCGTTATGGTCCACGAAGATGTTGTGGGGGCGGAGGGAACGGTGCAGCAGCCGCTCCTGGTCGAGCGCGGTTTTCATCGCCTCGGCCACGGCCAGCGCGATGAGCAGCAGTTTCGGCTCGGGAATCTTGCCGTGTTTCTCCACCCACCGGTCAAGCGAGAGGCCGTGCACCAGTTCGGTCGCCATGCAATGCCGGCCGCTGATTTCGGCCACGTCGAGCACGGGCACGATTGCCGGGTGCTGGAGCCGGCGCGCGGCGACCGCATCCGCGTAGAACCGGCTCATGAACGCCGCGTCGGCGTAGAAACGGGAGCTGAGCACGCGCACGGCGACCTCGGTGGGGCCGCCTGGCGGCGCGTCCGCGGCTTGGCGCACGCGCGCGGCGTAAACCGTGCCCATTGCGCCGCGGCCCAGCGGTTTGCCCAACTCGATCAGTCGCAGCAAATGGGCGGGGCCGGATGGCTTCGGCGCACTGGGCTGACCTGTCTGGGTTGTTACGGCCACAAAATCAAAAGCTCCCGCATCGTGTGTGGGCGAAAAATTGGCGCCCCCACCGGGAATCGAACCCGGCTTCCCAGATTGAGAATCTGGTGTCCTAGCCGATAGACGATAGGGGCGCTCGCGCTGCCCGCGGGCGGACGGCGCGCAAACAGTATGCAGGCCCCGCGGGGCTTGCAAACAATTTTTCGTAACTACTCAGGTGCCCGCCCGCCATGGGCGGGCACCTGAGTAGTTACCGAAATACCGGTCATCGGCTCAGAGGGCGAGTATGCCCACGCGACGGAACAGTTCGCCATTGCCGACGAGCGGTCGGCGGCGGAGATGGCGGCGAAACTCCGCGCGCTCGGCTACGAGCCGGTGTGGAAGGATTGGGA
>DYDC01000075.1 GCA_020718125.1 Methylacidiphilum sp.
CCCCTGACGGGGCTTGTCTCTTGTTGCCAGCCCACCCAGCGTTGAAACGCCGGGCTATTCTCGACCGTCCCTTTCGGGACTTGGCGCGTGTGTCAAGTTGCGCCCCCGCTCAGAACCCGCCACGGCCCAGCGTCCCGGACAATATCCCAACGGCGATGCGATTCAGCGGGAAGACCTGCGGGAACCACAGTTGCCTGGGCACTCGACGAGCATCTCGACCTTGAATGCCACAGGACGGAACCGGACGCCGATGTTACGAGGCTGAACGTCGAGCGATTCCTCGTCCACATCCCATACCTTGCCGCAGGAGACGCAACGCGCGTGATGATGCACGTCGAGCCGGTGGCTGTAACGGGCCGGCCCCTGGTCGCTGCGCGGCACTTTGCTGATCTGCCCACACTCCACCAGCGCTTCGAGCGAGTTATAGACGGTGGCGAGGCTGACATCGGGCAGTTTGCGCCGGACGCGCTGAAAAACCTCCTCGGCGCTCGGATGGTCGCGCGAGGCGAGCACGGCGTCGTGAACCGCCCGCCGCTGCCGCGTCATGCGCCGGCCACGTTCGTGCAACGACCGCTGCAGCGCGTTGTCGAGCTTGTGGATCATTTCACTTCTCATCCTCGGTGCTGACAACAGCCCCTGCGCCGTTACGGCCGGCCTGGAACTCGGCCATCGCCAGCTCGAAGGTCGTCCACGAAAGCATGGCGCACTTGATGCGGACGGGAAATTTCGAGACGCCCCTGAGCGCAATCAGTTCGCCCATCGCCTCTTCGTCCACCTCGCCGCCCTTCATCATGGCGCGCACGGACTCCAGAAGCCGCCGGCCTTCCTCGAAGGTGTGGCCCTTGAGCAACTCGGTCATGATGGAGATGCTGGCCTGGCTGATGGAGCAGCCGTGGCCGCTGGACTTGATGTCAACGATGCGTCCGTCACCGTCCACGCGCAGTTCGAGGCGCACCTCGTCGCCGCACAGGGGGTTCTTCCCGTCCACGCGGACGTTGGCGTCGGGAACCGTGCCGCGGTTCCGCGGCCTGCGGTAGTGGTCCAGGATGATGGCCTGGTATAGGTCGTCGAATTCGCTCATGCCCGTTGGATTTTTACGTCGTTGCCTTCGATGACGACCGGCCACGCGCCGACCTTGCCGAACGCGGGCAGCGTCAGCGCCTTGCCGGTTTTGAGGTCGAATTTCGCCCCGTGCCGCGGGCAGTAGATGCGGGTTCCCTCGACCTCGCCCTCGGCCAGCGGCCCGCCGTCGTGCGTGCACACGTCCTCGATGGCGAACCAGTTGCCGGCCGCGTCCCGGACGATGCCGATCTTCGTGTCGCCCGCCATGACGATCTTGTGTTCGCCCGGGGCAACGTCCCTGACGGTTGCTACCTTGATCAGTTCAGCCATGAGTCCTTTATTCACACGTTCACGGTTGTCTTTGTCTCGATGCCGAAAAACGTCAACGCCTTGCGCAGCGCCGCCACCAGCGCGTCCACCTCGGCGGTGGTGTTGTAAAGGTAGAAGCTCGCGCGCGCCGTCGCGGCGACGCCCAGCTTCTTGTGGAGCGGCATGGCGCAATGATGGCCGGCCCGGATGGCCACACCCTGCTGGTCGAGGAACTGCGCGATGTCGTGCGCGTGCAGGTCGTCGAGCGTGAACGCGACCAGCCCGCCCCGCTCGTCCGGCGGCGGCCCGTAGGGGCGGAAGCCGGGCAGTTCGTGGAGCTTCTCCCACGCGTAACGCACCAGCGTGTCCTCGTGCGCATGGATGGCGTCGAGGCCGACCTTCTCCAGATACTCGACCGCGGCGCCGAGGCCGATGGCCTGCGCGATGGCGGGCGTGCCGGCCTCGAACTTCCACGGCGTGTGGTTCCACGTGAACTCGCGCCAGTCCACCACGGAGATCATCTCGCCGCCGCCGAGGAACGGCGGCATCGCTTCCAGCAGACGCTTGCGACCGTAGAGGACGCCGATGCCGGTTGGTCCGCACATTTTGTGGCCGCTGAACGCGAGGAAGTCGCAGTCCATCTTCTGCGCGTCGCTGGCGATGTGCGCGCAACCCTGCGCGCCGTCCACCAGCACAACCGCGCCGACGGCGTGCGCGTGGCGGATGATGGCGGCGACGGGATTGATTGTGCCGAGGACGTTGGACATCTGCGTGACGGCGACGAGCCTGAGCCGGTCGTTGAAGAACTTCTCCGCCGCCGCGAGGTCGAGCCGGCCCTGGCCGTCGAGCGGAATGAATTCCAGCCGCGCGCCGGTCCGCTGCGCGAGCAACTGCCAGGGGACGAGGTTGGAGTGATGTTCCATCTCGGTGAGCAGGATGACATCGCCGGCCTTGACGTTCGCGTCGCCCCACGCGCGGGCCACGAGGTTGATGGCTTCCGTGGCGTTGCGCGTGAAGATGACCTCCGCCGGCTCGGCGGCATGGATGAACCGCGCGACGGCGGCGCGGGCGGCCTCGTAGTGCTGCGTGGCGAGGTCGCTGATCTCGTAGATGCCGCGATGGACGTTGGCGTTCCAGCGTTCGTAGTAGGTATGGAGCGTGTCGAGGACCGCGCGCGGTTTCTGGGAGGTGGCGGCGCTGTCGAGATAGACCAGCGGCTTGCCGCGCATCGTCTGGCGCAGCAGCGGGAAGTCTTCGCGGAGTTTTTGAACGTCGCAGCTCATTGTGGCGTGAGGCAAAGGGCGGTCTTTCTAGCCGTTCCCCATCGCCTGGTCAACCGCCTGCCAAAGCTGTTCGCGGAGGATTTCGTCCGGGATATAGCGCATCGCCTGATCGAAGAACCCCCGCATCATCAGCCGCGTCGCGTCCTCCACGGAAAGGCAGCGCGAACGCAGGTAGAAAAGCTGCTCCTGGTCCACCGGGCCGACCGTCGCGCCGTGGGTGCAGCGCACGTCGTTGGCCTCGATCTCCAGGATCGGCGTGGCGTCGGCACGCGCGTTCTTGCCGAGCAGGAGGTTGCGGCTGGCCTGGTAGGCGTCGGTCTTCTGCGCACCTTTGTGAACGCGGATGGCGCCCTCGTAGGCGGTGTGCGCACTCTCTTTCACCGCCGCCTTGAATAGAAGATCGCTCTTCGTATAGGGCGCACGATGATCCTGCAACGTGTCGTAGCAGATGATCTGACCGGGCTGCGCGACGGTGACGCCGAGCAACTCGGCCGACGCGCCCGCGCCGTCCAGGACCGCATCGAGCCGCAACTTGCTCGCCGCGCTACCAAGGCCGAGGTTGAGCCATGTCAGGTTCGCATCGCGCGCCAGCACCGCCCGACGCGTGCTCACGTCCCAGACATGGCGGCCCCATTGCTGCTCGACCGCATAAACGAGGTTGGCCCCCTCGCCCAGGATGATCTCCGTCACGCCGTCAAACAGGCCCTGCCCCTCCTCGGTGGCCGACTTGTAACGGTCGAGGCAGGTCAGCTTCGCGTGGCGTTCAACGACGATGAGCGTGTGGGCGAAGTGCGCGGCGTTCTTGCCGCCGGCCCGGAATTCCGTGCGCAGGGGCATCTTCAACTCGACGCCCGCCGGCACATACAGGAACGTGCCGTGCGTCCAGAACGCGGCGTGGAGCGCGGCGAACTTGCTGCTGCGCGCCGGCACGACGCTGGTCATGAAGTATTTCTCCACGAGCTGCGGATGCTGGCGCAACGCCGTCGCGAAGTCGCAGAAGATGACGCCACTTTTGGCGAGATCCGGAACGGCGAAGGGCGGGGAGAAATCCGCGCCAACCTGGTGGCGCAGCGCCACGAAACGGCTGGGGGCAAGTTCGCCGAGCTTCAGCTTCGTCCAGTCGAGCTTGCCCTGCGGCAGCGGCAACTCGTCGCTGACCACCAGGCCCTCGAAACGCCGCTGGCGCATCCAGTCCGGCTCGTGTTGTTCGCGCGAGTAGCGGTCAACGAATTCGCGTGTGAATGCGGATTCTTCAGTGATCGCAGGCATCGGCAAGTCCTTGAAACCAGGTCGTCAAACCACCGCAGCTCAGCCGACCGAGCCTTCCATCTCCATCTCGATGAGTCGGTTCAACTCGACGGCGTATTCCATCGGCAATTCCTTCACCAGCGGCTCGATGAAGCCGCAGACAATCATGTTCATGGCCTGGTCCTGCGAGAGACCCCGGCTCATGAGATAAAAGATCTGTTCATCGTTCACTTTCGAGACGCGGGCCTCGTGGCCGATGGACACGTCGCGCTCGTCCACCTCGATCTTCGGGTAGGTGTCCGTGCGCGACTCCTCGTTGATCAGCAGCGCGTCGCACTCGACGTTGGACTTCACGCCGTGGCAACCGGGATAAACCTTCAACAGGCCGCGGTAGCTGGAGCGGCCGTGGCCTTTGCTGATGGACTTGGAGATGATCCGCGAGGTGGTGTTCGGCGCCATGTGGACAACCTTGCCGCCGGCGTCCTGGTGCTGGCCGGTGTTGGCAAACGCGATGGAGAGGATCTCGCCGTGCGCGCCCGGCTCCATCATATAGACGGCCGGGTATTTCATCGTCAGCTTGGAGCCGATGTTGCCATCCACCCACTCCATCGTCGCGTCCCGGCAGGCTGCGGCGCGCTTGGTGACGAGGTTATAGACGTTGGCGCTCCAGTTCTGGATGGTCGAGTAACGGACGCGCGCGCCCTTCTTGACAATGATCTCGACGACGGCGCTGTGCAGCGAGTCGCTGGAATAGACGGGCGCGGTGCAGCCTTCGACGTAGTGCACAAAGCTGCCCTCGTCGGCGATGATGAGCGTGCGCTCGAACTGGCCCATGTTCTCCGCGTTGATGCGGAAATAGGCTTGGAGGGGGAGTTCCACCTTCACACCCTTCGGGATGTAAATGAAAGAGCCGCCCGACCAGACCGCGGAGTTGAGCGCGGCGAACTTGTTGTCCGCCGGCGGAATGACGGTGGCAAAATACTCCCGGAACAAGTCCGGGTGTTGCTTCAGCGCCGCATCGGTGTCGAGGAAGATGACGCCCAGTCTGGCGAGTTTTTCGTTAAGGCTGTGGTAAATGACCTCGCTCTCGTATTGCGCGCCGACGCCGGCCAGAAACTGTTTCTCGGCCTCCGGAATGCCGAGGCGGTCGAAGGTGTTCTTGATCTTTTCGGGCACGTCGTCCCAACTCTTGCTCTGGCTCTCGGCCGGTTTGAGATAGTAGTAGATGTTCTCAAAATCCAACGGATGGTTCTGGATGCTGCCGCCCCAAAAGCCGGTCGGCATGGGCTTCTGGCGGAAGATTTCGAGCGACTTCAGCCGGAACTTCAGCATCCACTCCGGCTCGTTCTTGTAGTGCGAGATCGCCTTGACGACACCCGGATTCAAGCCTTTCTGTGGCTTGATGATCGGCGTGACGTCGTCGTGGAAGCCGTATTTCGACTTATAGTCCTCGTTGAGTGTCAGCGACGCCTGGACTTTGGGTTCATCAGTCATGGTGCTTGTTCCCTTGCGTGTTATTCACCATTCCCATGATCAGACCGCCACCAACTCCGGTTTTTCCTCGGATTCGCGCGGGAAGCCGAGTTCCTCGCGAATCTTGTCGTAGCCTTCCTGTTCGACCCGCAACGCCAAGTCCGGCCCGCCGCTCTTGACGACGCGGCCTCGCATCATGATGTGGACGAAGTCAGGCTTGATGTAGTTCAAGATGCGCTGGTAGTGCGTGATCACCAGCGCGCTGAAATCCGGGCGTTCCTTCTTCAGGACGTTGACGCCTTGCGCGACAATCCTCAGCGCGTCTATGTCCAAGCCCGAATCAGGCTCGTCGAGCATCGCAAGCCGAGGCTCGATCATGAGCATCTGGAGAATCTCGTTCCGCTTTTTTTCGCCGCCGCTGAATCCCTCGTTCAGGTATCGCAGGGCGTAGGTCATGTTCCATTCCAGCACCTTCATCTTTTTCTTGAGGAGGTTCTGGAACCTGATGACGTCCATTTCCGGTTCGCCGCGGGACTTGCGGCTGGCGTTGTAGGCCATCCGCAGAAACTCCGGCAACTTCACCCCGGGCACCTCCATCGGATACTGGAACGCCATGAAAACGCCGCGATGCGCGCGCTGTTCGACTTCGATATCGAGAAGGTTCTCACCCTTCCAGAGAACCTCGCCGCGCATGACCTGATAGTCAGGGTGGCCCATCAGCGCCTTGGCCAGCGTGCTCTTGCCGGAACCGTTCGGCCCCATCAGCGCATGAATCTCGCCGGGACCGATTTCGAGATTGACCCCGTGCAGGATTTGGTTGCCAGCCACGGCAACCTCCAAATGGCGTATCACAAATTTTCCAAAGTTGCTCATCGTAGCATTCCGGTTGAGTTGGCCTGTTTAGAACAATTCTCAAGTGCGGGAATATAGCGGGGAGCGCTTGCCCGTCAATAAACAATAAGAGCGGGTTAATCCTGATTCAGTGACAAGCGCAACATTCTGCGCATTCGGATATTACGGAGCCGTCTCGGGCTTCGCCTCCCGCGTCATCAGGTCGGTCAACGCTTGCTTGGGCGTCTTCGCCTCATAGAGGACGCTGCAAACTTCGCTCGTAATCGGCGCCTCAGCGCCCAGTTTCTGCGCGAGCTGCCGTGCAGCCTTCGCTGTCCGCACCCCCTCGGCCACCATCACCATCGAGCCAAGAATCTGCTGCAGACTCTCCCCGCGCCCCAGCCGTTCCCCAACCCCCCGATTGCGGCTCCATTTGCTGAAACAGGTCACAATCAAATCGCCGATGCCGCTCAGGCCAAAGAAAGTCTCCCGTTTGGCACCAAGCTCCGCCCCCATGCGCGCCATCTCCGTCTGGCCGCGAGTGACCAGCGCCGCCTTGGCGTTGTCGCCCAGCCCCAGCCCATCCGCAATGCCGGCCGCGATCGCGATGACGTTCTTGAGCGCACCGCCGAGTTCGACCCCGATGATGTCGTCATTCGTGTAAACACGGAACCGATCCGTCATGAACGTGCGCTGCACCAATGAAGCCAGCGCCTTGTCACGCGACGCGGCCACGACGGCTGTCGGCACGCCACGCGCAACCTCCTCTGCGTGGCTCGGCCCGCTCAACACAGCAATGGGCGCGTCGGGTTGTTGTTCCGCGATAATCTCGCTCATCCGCTCGTGGGTCTCGTTCTCGATGCCCTTGGCCACGCTGACCACCGGGACATTCAATCGCGGCAGTTTGCCGCACACCGAGCGCATTGTGTGGGACGGGGACGCCAGCACGACCAGTTCCGCACCTTCGACAGCCCACGCCAGGTCACAGCCCAACTCGATCTCTCTCGGCACGGCCATCCCCGGCAGGAACCGGACGTTCTGAGCCTGCGCGCGGATTTCATCCACTGTCTGTTGCTCATGGCTCCACAATCGGATCCGCCACGGCAATGACCCGCGCCGCCCCTTGCCGTGAAGCACGATGCTCAACGCCGTTCCCCACCCGCCTGCGCCTATGATCGCAATGTTCATGCGTGTTTCTTTTCGAACTTGTGTTCCGTGCCTGCCAGCAGCCTTTGGATGTTCGACGCGTGCCGGATGACGGTGACCACCGCGACAAACGCCGCGAAGCCCGTCAGCATCATGTTCCGTGAGAACACGAAGACCAGCGCCGGCAGCGCGGCCACGGAGATGATGGATGCCAGCGAGACGTAGCGCGAGACCAGAAAGACGACCAGCCACACCACCGCTGCGATGAGTTGCGCCGGCCAGCAGATGGCCAGGAAACCGCCGATGGCCGCGGCGACGCCTTTGCCGCCCTTGAAACCGAGCCACGGCGTGTAGTTGTGGCCAAGCACCACACAGAGGCACGCAATGATCTGCGCTATTGCCGTATCCAGTGAGGGTGGAAGCCGTGGCCCCAGCAGCGTCGGCAGGAACCCCTTCAACACGTCCACCACAAACACGCCCCGTCCGGCCCAGCAATTGACGCTGCGAAGGACGTTGGTCGCACCGATGTTGCCGCTGCCAACTTCGCGGATGTCCACGCCGTAGGCGCGCGCCACAAGAAAGCCCGTGGGAAACGAGCCAATAAGGAAAGCGACCAGCGCAAGTCCGAGATAGATCAACCAATCCACGCCCCCACTCTAGGCCGCCACAACAAGCGGCATCAATTCAAAATTGCCGCGTGGAATCTATTCCACCCCGATCCCCGCAATCGCGCATCCCACCCTGATCTCACCCCTTGAACGTCGGCAGGAAGCGGTAGTAAACCTCCAGCATCATGCACAGCAGCGTGGTGTGATACACCGCCTGGTCTTTCGGGTTGGTGACCTGCCGCCAGCCGGTTGCCGGCGGCCCGCCGGGAGGTCCCGGCACCGGCCACGCCCCGTCCGCCTTCTGGTAGCGGACGATCTCCTCACGGAACATGCGGTTCCATGCGGTCCAGTAGCTGCCGCCAGCCTGGAAGAGGGCCTGCGTGACATAATACCACATGTAGCTGCTGCCCTCGTTGCCTTTCTCAAAGACGCACTTATAGTCGTTCATGTTCCGCAGGCCGCCCCTGGCCTCCTTGGAGTCACCCGCTCCGATGAATTGGAGGCAAAGCACACCCACGCCGACCAGCGCGGGAGAGCCGCCACCCCTGACTGAATAGCCAAACGTGTGTTTCTTGTCGTCATAGACGGCCCGCAGGAACTCCAAGGCCTTCTGCATGGACGCGTCAATCCCCCGCACTTTCACGCCCGCCATCTTGGCCGCCTTGAGCGCCTGGACGTTCCAGCCGGTGATGGACGTGTCGCCGCCGGGCCGTTTCGGGTCATCGTGGCCGTTCTTGTTGTAGCCGTAATCCCACGATCCGTTCGGCGCCTGGTTGCTCACGATGAGTTGCACCGCGCCCTCCAGCACCGTCAACAGGTCGCTGATATGTGTCAGCGCATAGTCCTCCGCCAACGCATACGTCGCGATCGCGTGCTGATACTCCACGTGCTCACTGGCCAGCTTGTTCTTGTTCTTCTTGCCGGCCTCCATCAGCCACTGCACGCCCTTCTGCACCGTCTCGCCATACGCCTGGCTGTCCTGCCGCTCGCCGTGCGCCAGGTATGTCAACAGCGCCAAGCCCGTCATCGCCGGCCGGTAATGTCCGCCCCACGAACCGTCCGGGTTTTGGTTCGTCTTCAACCACTCCAACGCCCGGATCACCGCGCCCTCGCCCTGTTTCGTGCCGCCGTATTGGCCCATCATGGCGCCCCGCGCATTGCCTGTCATACGGTTCACGTAAATGCCGGACACTTTCACGTTGGAAAGGTTCTTCACCATGCTCCGGGAAATGTCTCCCGCCACCGGCGCCGGAACCGGCGCGGCGATCGCCACGGCGGTCGGGGTCGGCAACGGGGCCGCGACAGTGATCGGACGGGCCGAAGCGGCTGAGGCGGTCTTTGGGGTCTTGCTCTCCGCCATCTTGTCTTCTTTTCGCTGTTCTGGCGACGGTGGCGGCGGCACATTCTCCGCGCCCTTTGCGGCGGGCGCGGGCGCCAGAAAGACGGCGACATTGCCTGCCTGCGTGCGCGTCACCTCGTATGTGCCGAACAGGAGGACGAACAGCATGTGCAACAACAGCGCGATCAGATAGAACGGCACACTGCGGAATCGCGTCAGGATGACATCTGTCCACGCTTGGTGGTTCAACCAGGAAGATGCAGATTGTTCAGGCGCTCGCATCGCGCGCCAAATTACTGAGCCAGACCCCGACCGGCAAGCAGTTTTCTCAGGGCGCAACTCGGCGCCCGCGCCATCAAGCCGTAAGCCGGAGTTCATCCCAGTGACCGTTGTCGCGAGCTTCTTCCAAAGCATCCAGATGCCGCAGACCACCGCGGGTCCAGAACTGTCCGGGGCGCTCGCGCCGGCATTGCCGCCGCCGGCACGCCGTCTCCACCGCCGCGCTGCCAATCGGCCAGCCTCGCCGCGCCACCGTTTCGTAGTCCATCCGACACGCTTGTGACGCAAAATAATTCCGTTCCCGCCGCACCGCCGCCCCACTCTGCCCGCGCTGCCGGGGCAACGCCGCGATCCGCCGCAGCACGGCTTCTTCTCCTCCATGTCGCACCTGATGCAGCACTCGCTCCACCCACCGCCGCCGCGCCGGCTCATCCTTCGGGTGCAACGCCTCGCCCAGCGCCCAGAGATGTTGGCTGGCATGGTGGAAGTCCAACAACTGCCGCGCCTGCTTCCACCGATCGGTCACGACATTCCAGACCCACGGCGCCCCATCGGCCAGTGCCAGTGCCGTCGGCGCACGGGTTGGAACTTTCTCCACCGGCAGTTGTTCAAGCCGGGTCTGGGTCTGC
>DYDC01000076.1 GCA_020718125.1 Methylacidiphilum sp.
CGTGTGTCAAGTTGCGCCCTTTCGAGGCTGCGGCGGCTGGAGCAAAGAAAAAGAGCGCCCCGTTTGCACGGGACGCCCTTTTGTCGGAACGAAAGTTCCTTGCAGTCGCGGGCTGGCTTAGCGCCGGCCGTAGCCGCGTTCGCGGTTGCCACCGCCGTAACCGCCGCCGCCGCCGCCGCCGCCGCCGCCGCGGGGACGCTCCTCGCGCGGGCGGGCTTCATTGACCGTCAGGGCGCGGCCGTCGAGTTCCTTGCCGCTCATCTGGGTGATGGCCGTCCTGGCCTCTTCCTCGGAGCTCATCGTAACGAACGCGAACCCGCGGGACTTGTTGGTGAACTTGTCCTGGATCAGTTCGCACGAGGTGACGTTGCCGGCCTGTTTGAAGAGGTCGAGCACGTCGTTCTCGGTGGTGTTGAAGGACAGGTTGCCTACGAATAGCTTGGTAGCCATTGGTTTGTTTCTTTCTGCTGCTGAGGGAAGCTCTGCGGTGACTGTTCCCGAACGATTCGGGTTTCGGATCGTCACCAGCTATGGAAGGCCGCCTGACAATCTACCAACTCACTGCTAAACACTGCCGACTGCGAGCGCGGCAACAGTAGCCATTCGCGCCCCAATAGCAACAACTGTTTCAATAAATGTTTCCGATCGAGTGGACGGGTTGGCTTGGCATTTCCGGCTGTCCCGACGCATTGCAGCCCATGACGGCGGGCTTGGCTGGCTCCGCCGCAGGCACAGCCGCTGCCGTTCCAGCGCGATCTCACTTCCGCCGCATCAACGCGGCGTGGCCCAGCGGCGCCTTCGGCAGGTTCACCGAGTCGAAGCGGAGCTCCCACGGCTTCTCGATGGCAAAATCGCGGCTGAAACTCGCGCGAATCTCATCCTCACTCATCGTCGGCGGGCCGGGATTGAGCGGTTCCTTGGAGTTCCCGCAGAGCAGGAGGATAGCCGTGCCGGATAATGTGATGCGCAGCAGCCGAGGTCCAGCGCGCGGCAGGGTTTCACCGCGCCGCCCTCGGCCATCTCGCGCAGTTGGGTGCACGGATAGCCCGTGTCCCACGGCGGGGCCTGTGGGTCGCGGCAGGTCTGGTCCCAATCCCGTTCAGGCATGACTCGGTTGAAATCAGTCTTTGATCACCGCCAGCGCGGTGCCGACGTTGCCGAACGGCGCGCTGACCTGGATGCCGCGGACGCGGTCGCGGATGCCGGCCACGCTTTCGCGGGCGATGCGGATGCCTTCGTCGCGCTGGGCTTCCTTGGTCTGTGGCTTCGCCATACGTTCCATGATGGCGTCTGGCACGACGACGCCGGGCACTTCGCGTTTCATGAACTCCGCGTTGCGATAGCTCGCCAGCGGCCAGATGCCCGCGATCACGAGCAACCGCAGGTCGCCGATCGCGTCGAGGAACTTCAGCAGCGCGGTCACGTCGAAGACCGGTTGCGTGATGACAAACTCCGCGCCCGCTTCCGCTTTCTTGCGCATCCGGTCCACCTCGCGCTTGAAGTCGAGCGCGTTCGGGTCGGCGCCGACGCCGATGAGCGCGCGCGTGGGCGCGTCAATCTTCTTGCCGCCCATGTCCACGCCGCAGTTCATGCGATGCTGGACGGCGACCATGCCGATGGAGTCGGCGTCGAACACGGCGCTGGAGAACGGGTAGTCGCCGAGCTTCGGCGGGTCGCCGGTGATGAAGAGGATGTTGCGCAGGCCCGCGGCGGCGCAGCCGAGCAGGTCGGCCTGCATGCCGAGCAGGCTCTTGTCGCGGCAACAGAAGTGCAGGACCGCCTCGATGCCGGCCTTCTCCTGCACCTGCTGCGAGGTGATGATGGGCGACATGCGGGCCGTGGCGCGCGGCCCGTCGGGGATGTTGATGGCCGTCGCCCCGGCGGTCTTGCATTGCCGGGCCTTGGCGATGATGTCGTCGAGCAACCAGCCGCGTGGCGGCAGGATTTCGACGGTGGTGATCCACTCGCCCTTGGCGAGCTTGGCGCCGAGCGCGGACTTTTCCGCGGTAGGGCAAGCTTCCTTGAGTTGCCGCGTCTCAATGACGGGAATCTTCTCCGCGGATGCCGCGAGCGGCCGGAGGCTGCGGGCGATGTCGCGGATGTGGTCGGGGCCGGTGCCGCAACAACCGCCGATGCCGCGCGCGCCAAGCTGGGTGTAGCGCAGCGCGTAGGTCGTGAGAAACTCCGGGCTGCACATGTAAAGCGTGCGCCCGTCCACGACGCGGGGGATGCCGGCGTTGGGCCGGACGATAATGGGCAGGCTGACCAGCTTGGCCAGTTTCTCCAGCGCGCCGAGCGTGCTTTCGGGGCCTTCGCCGCAGTTGAGGCCGAGCGCGGCAGGTTGCCTGTGGGCGCGGGCGAGCGGCGCTAGCATCTGCACCAGTGATTCGCCGCGGCTCGACCGGCCCTCGGCATCAGTCTTGATGCTGACCATGAACGAGCGGATGGCGGCGCGGCTGGCGGCGGCCACGGCGTGCTCGACGTCGCGGACGGTGGGCAGCGTTTCAAACAGGATGAAGTCCGCGCCGGCCTGCTGAAGCGCGGCGGCCTGCGCGGTGAGCAATGCGACGATCTGATCTTCGGAGAGCGGCGCGTCGTAGGCGGACTCGATGAACGGGCCGACCGAGCCGGCGGCCAGCCCGCCCGTGGTGAGGCTCTCGCGCGCGAGCTTGACGGCGGCGGCGTTGATCTCGGCCATCTTGTCGCCGAAGCCGAACCGGGCGAGCGTGTGGGCATTCGCGCCGAAGCTGTTGGCGACCAGCACCTCCGCGCCGGCCTCGGCGTAGGCTTGATGGATGCCACGAATGGTCTGAGGCGAGGTGAGGCAGAGGCTTTCGTAGCAGGTGTTGACGAAGAACCCGCGCTTGTAAAGCTCCGCGCCCATCGCGCCGTCGAAGATGACGACGGCTTGTGTGGCGAGCTTGTTCGCCAGCGCGTCCACGGTGTTGGCGGGGTCGCTCACTTCAACTCCAGAACTCGCGCGGGTCGGTGATCTTGCCGGTGAGGGCGCTCGCGGCGACCGTCGCGGGACTGGCGAGGAAAACCTGGCTCTCGCGGTGGCCCATGCGGCCGGGGAAGTTGCGGTTGGTGGCGCTGATGCACTTCATCGGCTGGTTCATCCGGCCGAACGTGTCCACCGGCCCGCCGAGGCAGGCCGCACAGCCCGCGTTCTCGGTCATGCGCACGCCGGCGGCGACGAGCACGTCCCACACGGTTTTGCCGCCGAGCTTCATGGATTTCAGTTCGCTCACGATCTGTGTCGTGGCCGGCACGCCGAAGGTGTCAATCTTGACCTTGCGGCCGTTGACGACACGGGCGAAGGCCATGAAATCGCTCGTCTTGCCGCCGGTGCAGGAGCCGATATAGGCGCGGTCGAGCGCGATGTGGCCGAGTTCCTTGGCGAGCTTGCGCCGGCCGGGATCGGGATGGCACGCGACGGTCGGTTCGAGCTTCGAGAGGTCGAACTTCTTGTTATAGACGAACTTCGCGTCGGCATCGGGTGTCACCGGCTCGTAGTCCGTCTTCGTGCCGTTGGCCGCGGTGCGCTCGTTGACATAGTCGAACGTCTTCTGGTCGGCCTCGAAGATGCCGTTCTTGCCGCCGGCTTCGATGGCCATGTTCGCGATGGTCATGCGGTCGTCCATCGAGAGCGCCGACGCGCCGGGGCCGACGAACTCCATCGCGCGGTAGGTCGCGCCGTCGAAGCCCACGTCGCCGATGAGGTGGAGGATCACGTCCTTGCCCATGAGGCCGGGCTGGAGCGCGCCTTCGAGCCAGAAACGCATCGTCTCCGGCGCCTTGAGCAGGATTTTGCCGGTGCCCATGATGAAGCCCGCGTCGGTGTTGCCCACGCCGGTGGCGAACTCGCCGAACGCGCCGGCGGTGCAGGTGTGGCTGTCAGTGCCGATGAGCACCTCGCCGGGGCGCGTGTGGCCCTTGAGCGGGAGCGTCGTGTGGCAGACGCCGGCATAGTGGCTGCCGTATTGGCGCTTCAGGCCGCCCTTCGAAGCGTCGAATTTCCAGTGGCCGTTCGGGTCGTCAATGATGTCGTAGAAATACGGCAGCCCCTGCTCGCGGGCGAAGTCGCGGAGGATGTCCGCGTTGCGGTTGCAGAGCGCGTCGGTGGTGAAGATGTAGTGGTCGGGGATGATGACGAGCTTCCTGGCGTCCCACACCTTGGCGTTCTTGCCGAACTCGCGTTTGAAGATGCCGATGGTGCCCGGCCCGCACACGTCGTGCGTCATCAGGACGTCCACGCTTACCCAGACGTTCTCGCCGGCAACCACGGCCGTGCGGCCGGAGGCGCGAGCGAGCAGTTTCTCTGTCAATGTCATGCCCATGATCGTTCAGTTCCTGCGAAAAAGTGCCGTGAAGTTACGGGACGGGCGGGCGCGATGCAACGGGATTTTCCCGGCGGTTGACGCGGCCGGGGATTGGCTGCGATAGTTCAGCGCGGAAGATGCCGGCGATGCCTGCGATTCCCCAAACACAAGGTGGTGACCTCGCTGCGGTGCTCCAACATCTCAGTGCCGACCCCGTCTGCGGTTTGACCGAAGCGGAGGCTGCGCGACGGCTGGCCGGGCACGGGCCGAACCAGCTTGTCGAGCGCGGCCGGAAAAGCCCGTGGCGCATCCTGTGGGAGCAGTTCACGGCCACGATGGTCGTCATTCTCATCATCGCGGCGGTCATCTCGGCGGCGCTCGGCGAGTTCGTTGACGCGGGCGCCATCCTCGCGATTGTCGTCCTCAATGCCATCCTCGGTTTCACCCAGGAGAACCGCGCCGAAAAGGCGATGGCGGCATTGAAACAACTGGCCGCGCCGACCGTCCGCGTCCGGCGTGACGGCCGATTGCGGGAGATCGCCGCGACCGGGCTGGTGCCGGGCGACATCGTGTTGGTCGAGGCGGGCAACTTCATCCCCGCCGATGCGCGGCTCGTCGAAACGGCGAATCTACGCGTGCAGGAAGCCGCGCTCACGGGTGAGTCGGCGCCGGTCGAA
This sequence comes from Methylacidiphilum sp., assembly GCA_020718125.1. GTDB lineage: Bacteria > Verrucomicrobiota > Verrucomicrobiia > CAIQCK01 > CAIQCK01 > JACRKA01. The sequence continues at coordinate 5,000 of DYDC01000076.1, forward strand.
AAGGACGCGTGCGCGGTCGTGACCGCGGACGCCGCGCTGGGCGACCGGGCCAACGCCGCGTTCATGGGCACGGTCGTCACCTACGGCCGCGCCACGGCGGTCGTGACCGCGACGGGCATGGAGACGGAACTGGGACGCATCGCGGCGATGATCCAGACCGTCGAACGCGAGCCGACGCCGCTGCAACGGCGGCTCGATCATCTCGGCAAAGTCCTGGCGGTCGTGGCGCTGGCGATCGTGGCGGTGGTGTTTGCGCTTGGCTTGCTGCGCGGGGAGGCGTTGACGGTGCTGTTCCTGACGGCGGTGAGCATGGCGGTGGCGGCGGTGCCGGAAGGGCTGCCGGCGGTGGTGACCATCGCGCTGGCGCTCGGCGCGCAGCGGATGCTCAAACGCCGCGCGCTGATCCGCAAGCTGCCCGCCGTCGAGACGCTCGGCTCGGTGACGGTGATCTGCTCGGACAAGACCGGCACATTGACGGAGAACCGGATGACGGTCGCGGTGGTGGAGGCTGCCGGCCATCAGATGGACGCAGCGGCGTTGAGCGAAGCTGCGGTGCGTGAGAAGCCGGAGTTTGAGTTCTTGCTGGCGGGCGCGGCGCTCTGTAACGACGCGGTGCTGGATGGAGCGGGGGCTGTGGGCGACCCGACGGAGACGGCGTTGGTGGTGGCGGCGGCGAAGTGCGGGCTGCGGAAGAACGAACTCGAACGGGCGTTGCCGCGCGTTGCGGAGGCGCCGTTTGAGTCCGAGCGGAAACGGATGGCGACGGTGCATCGAAGAGAAGCCGGGCCGGCGAGTTTCGCCGGATTGATCGGGGATGCACCCGGTGTCAGCTTCACCAAAGGCGCTGTTGGCTCGCTGCTGGAGGTGGCGTCGCGATTCTGGTCCGACGGACGGGCCGTGCCACTCGACGATGCATGGCGCGAGCGGATTCGGGCGGCCAACGACCGGCTTGCGCAACGCGGGATGCGCGTGCTGGGTGTGGCATTCCGGCCGTTGGCGGAAGTGCCTGTGTCGGCTGACGCGGCATCACTGGAACGCGATCTCATCTTCATCGGCTTGATTGGGATGATGGACCCGCTGCGGGCGGAGGCGCGAGAGGCGGTGCAGACCTGTGTCAGCGCGGGCATCCGGCCCGTGATGATCACCGGCGACCATCCGTTGACCGCGATGCAGATCGCGCGCGAGCTGGGCATCGCCGGCGACGGCCGCGCGGTGACGGGGCCGGAGCTGGAACGGATGTCGGTCGCCGAATTGCAGGAAGTCGCCAGCGACGTGCCTGTATATGCGCGGGTTGCGCCGGCGCACAAGCTGAGAATCGTCGAGGCGTTGCAGGCGCGCGGGCAGACGGTGGCGATGACCGGCGACGGTGTGAACGACGCGCCGGCGCTGAAGAAAGCCGACATCGGCGTGGCGATGGGGATCGCCGGCACAGACGTGGCGAAGGAAGCCTCCGCGATGGTGCTGATGGATGACAACTTCGCCACCATCGTCGCGGCGGTGCGCGAGGGGCGCGTCATCTATGACAACATCCGCAAGTTCATCAAATATATCGTCACCACGAACGCGTCGGAGATATGGCTGATGTTGCTCGCGCCGCTGGCCGGCATGCCGCTGCCGTTGCTGCCGCTGCAGATCCTGTGGATGAACCTGATGACCGACGGCCTGCCGGCGCTGGCGCTCGGCGTGGAGCCGCCGGAGCGCGACGTGATGCGTCGGCCGCCGCAGCGGGCCGGGGCGGGCGTTTTCTCGGAGGGCATGGGCTGGCACATCGCGTGGGTGGGGGTGCTGATGAGCCTGTTATCACTGGGGATGGGCTACAGCGAATGGCGGGCCGGCAATCCGCACTGGCAGACGATGGTGTTCACGACCGTCACGATCGCCCAACTGGCGCACGCGCTGGCGATCCGTTCGTGGAGCGAATCGCTGTTCGCGCAGGGGGTGATGTCGAACAAACCGCTGGCCGGGGCGGCGGCCCTGTCGTTCGTGCTGCAACTGGCGGTGATCTACCTGCCGCCGTGCCAGCGGGTGTTCAGGACGGTGGCACTGGGCGCGGCAGAGTTAGGCTTGTGTATCGCGCTGGCGAGCGTAATTTTTGTCGCGGTAGAACTGGAGAAATGGCTGCGCCGGCGTCGCGCGGCTGACAACCGGAGGAATGGACGATGAAAGACAAGATGAAACTGTTGATTGCCTACGACGGCTCGCAATGCGCCGGGGCGGCTCTGAACGACTTGAAGCGGGCCGGCCTGCCGCGCGAGACGGAGGCACTGGTGGTCGCGGTGGCGGACGTGTGGTTGCCGCCGCCGGGCAGCGAGGTTGCGGCCGCGGTGGAGATGGCATCGCCGCCGGTCCGGCTCTCCCGCGCCCACGCCATCGAGACGGAGGAGCAGGCGCTGGCACTGGCCCAACAGGCGGCGGCGCGGCTGCAGGAGCGTTTACCGGGCTGGCGGGTGAGCGCGGCGGCGTGCCACGACGCGCCGTGGTGGGGCATCCTCAAACAGGCGGAGAAGTTCAAGCCCGACCTGATCGTGGTCGGCTCGCACGGCCGTAGTGCGTTGGGGCGGATGGTGCTCGGCAGCGTGTCGCAGCGCGTGGCGACGGAAGCAAACTTTTCGGTGCGCATCGCGCGCGGCCTGTTTGCGGAGGACGTGGCGCCGCCCCGGCTCGTGGTGGGCGTGGACGGTTCGGAGCACAGCAACTTGACTGTCAGCCGAATCGCCGGGCGCGCGTGGCCGCCGGGGACGGCGGTGCACGTGGCGGCATTTGTGGATGTCGTGAGCACGGCCATGTTGTCGTCCGAATATCCGCCGGTGTCGGGGTTGATGCCGGAGGATTACGAGAAGGAAGAGGCGAAGTTGAAGGAATTCGCCACGGCTGCGGCGGGCAAACTACAGGCGGCCGGGCTGCTGGCCGCGCCCATCGTGCGTCGGGGCGACCCGCGGCGGGAGATTCTGCACGAGGCGGAACGTTGGGGCGCCGACTGTGTGTTCGTCGGCGCGCACGGGCACACGCGCCTCCAGAAGATCCTCGGTTCGGTGTCGCAATGGGTGGCGTCGCGGGCGCATTGTTCCGTGGAGTTGGTGCGAACATAGGGATTGGAGCGGCCGATTCACACGCGGAGAGCGCAAGGAGTCCAGCCGGGTGTTTCCGTCAGCGCCGGGAGTGGGATCCTGTCCGGCATTTGAGCGGCAGCCAGCCACGGGGGGCGGGCTTCAGCAAGCCGGGAGGGGAGCGGCGAACTCAGCCGGACACGACAAGTCGTTGACGGCTGCCGAAGCCTGTATTAGTGATCCTAAACTTGGTTCAGCATAAGATTGGGAAATGTAATGCAGGTAGAATCGCTTGAAATCTACTGCGACGTGGTCCGCTTCCACAGTTTCTCGCCAGGATCGTTGAGGAGCGGTCATGCCCCTCGCGAAGGGAAGAAAGGTTGAAGATTTACATCCGCGGCATGGCGGGCGAGCGGTTCTGCATCCGCAACAGCGGCCTGCGCGCCGTCATTGAATCGGTGGGCGACCACGGCTGCGAATACATGACCGGCGGGCGCGTCGTCATCCTCAGTTCCACCGGCCGCAACTTCGCCGCTGGCATGAGCGGCGGCGGCGACACCGGCGCCGACTGCGTCGGCACCAGCCTCCGCCACGGCTGCAAGAGCATGGTCCAGCTTGAAATTCTCTCGAAACCTCCGCTGGAGCGCGCCGCGGCCCCGAGGACTCGAGTGCGCGGCAACTCAAACTCGACCGCGACGAACGCTCCAACTACAAGGCTGAGCATGAGCGGTATGCAACCAGCATCCCGAAGGTCTTTGCCACCGGCGACTGCCGCCGCGGCCAGAGCCTGGTGGTGTGGGCCATCAACGAAGGCCGCGGCGCCGCCCGCGAATGCGACCGCTGGCTGATGGGCGCGACCGATCTGCCGTGAACCACCGGGATCATGCCTTATGAAGATTCATTCTTTTGTGTGCGGTCCGCTGGAGAACAACGTCTATCTCGTCGCCGACGAGGCGAGCGGTGACGCAATGATCGTGGACGCGCCGTTCGACGCGGCGGCGACCCTCGGCCCAGTGCTCCGCGAACACAAGCTCACCGTCCGCTACATCGTCAGCACCCACGGTCACTTCGACCACATCGCCGAGAACGCGGCACTGAAGCGGCTGACCGGTGCCGCGATCCTTTGCCATCCTGACGACGAGCCGCTGCTGAAGGATCCGTCGCCGATGATGAGGGCTTTCGGTTTCGGGCAGGAGGTCGAACCGGTGAAGGCCGATCGTTACCTCAACCACGGCGACACGCTCACCCTGGGCAAGCTCACATTCCGGGTGGCGCACTGCCCCGGCCATGCGCGCGGCCACATCGTGCTGCACGAGCCAACCGAGAAGGTCTGCTTTTGCGGTGACGTCATCTTTGCCGGCTCGGTGGGGCGGACGGATTTCCCCGGCTGTTCCTGGGAGACGCTCGCGACCTCCATCCGCGACCACATCCTCACGTTGCCGGACGACACGAAGTTGTTCTCCGGCCACGGCCAGGCGACGACGGTGGGCCGGGAGAAGCGGATGAACCCGTTTGTAGAGCAGATACTCGGCTAGCGAAGCCCGGTGGCGGGATCGCTCACAGCGAGTGGAAATGGCGGAGAGGCAGGGATTCGAACCCTGGGTAGCTTTTTAGGGCTACAACGGTTTAGCAAACCGCCCCTTTCGACCACTCAGGCACCTCTCCGCTTCTCAAGGAGCACGCGGAGCTTACGCGGGGTCGCGGAAACGTCAAGCGGAGAAACTGGCGGGCGGACGAACGCCGGATGTCACCGAGAAATGGAGCCATCCGGATCTGGCCCCGGACGGCGGACATTTCACTTGCTAGAACCACCGGCCAATTCATTGGCTGGCCAGGGCGCAACTTGACACACGCGCCAAGTCCCGAAAGGGACGGTCGAGAATAGCCCGGCGTTTCAACGCCGGGTGGGCTGGCAACAAGGGACAAGCCCCGTCAGGGGCGGCAGAATCCGACTCGTGCAACGCAGCCTTCTGTCGTCCCCACGGGACTCTGCCATCACGGGCGGCGTTCCCGGCGCTAAAGTGCCGGGCTATTCTCGTCCGTCCCTCCGGGACTTGATCGTGGTGCGTGTGTCAAGTTGCGCCCACAAACTCCCCCTTTCCATCCGCCCTCATCTGTGCTCATCTGTGGATGCAACC
>DYDC01000077.1 GCA_020718125.1 Methylacidiphilum sp.
GGGGGCGATTACACCGACAACGTGCCGAGCCAGTGCCTGCACCCGGTCGGCCACTGGTTCGAGATTCCGAACCTGCTCCGCAACGGCGTGCTCGCGCGGTTGCTGGCCGAGCGGCCGAACCTCAAGCACCTGATGCTCCACAACATTGACACGCTCGGCGCGGACGCCGACCCGGCGATGTTGGGCCTGCACCTGCGCACCGGCTCCTGCATGACGTTCGAGGTTATCACGCGCTGGATCGAAGACCGCGGCGGCGGCTTGGCGCGCATCAACGGCCAGGTCCGGCTTGTCGAGGGCCTTGCGATGCCGCGCGAGGAGGACGAGTTCAAGCTCTCCTACTACAACTCGATGACGACGTGGATCAGCGTGGACAAGCTGCTAGCCGTGTTCCAACTCACGCCAGCAGACCTCGCCGACGAGGAGAAGGTCACCGCAGCCATCCGCCGGCTCGGCGCGCGACTGCCGGTTTACATCACGCTGAAGGATGTGAAGAAGCGCTGGGGCCACGGGCAGGAGGACATCTTCCCGGTGGCGCAGTTCGAGAAACTCTGGAGCGACATGACCGCGCTGCCGGAGGTGGCGTGCAGCTTTGCGGTCGTCCATCGCCTGCGCGGCCAACAGCTCAAGGACCAGGCCCAACTCGACGGCTGGCTTCGCGACGGCTCGGCAGCCTATGTCGAGAGCTTGTGCGAGTGGAAGTAAGCCGGGCTTGGCTTCCGGACGTTGTTGGAACACCGGCCAACCTCAAGCCGGATAATCGAGCGCTTCTGGAATCATCACAGCGGCCAGGGCGGCTGCGGCGCGGTCTTTGGCGAGGCGCGCGCCGGTGAGACAACCGTCGAGTTTCCCGCGCAATCGGCAGAACTCCTCCAGGCCGGCGACGGCGGGGCTGTCCGTGTGGTTGTCGTCGTGATGGTGTTGGTATCCGTAAACCAGTTCGGCGCAGATGCGGGCGGTCTCACCCGCGGCGCGGGCGGCTTGGACGTGGCAAAGATCGTTGAGGAAACCGAGCAGGCCGGGCAGGGCCTCGGCGACGACGGCGTTTGGGGGGCCGCGCGCTTCCAGTTCGAGGATATCCAGGAGTTGGCAACGCGCGGCCATCAGCCAGCAGAGCGCATCGGCCAGGGGAAAGGTCACGCCCTGGCGCGTGTTGTTGTAAAGCTCGTCTCCGTTGGCGTCGCTGGCGTCGCGCAGGTGGCGGAGCGTCCAGAGCCACAACTCCATCGCAGAGGCCAGCACACAGGCGCCGGCGCTGTTCTTTTCGGAGGCGATGCGGCGCAGGTCGGCGGCCCACAAGCGCCATTGTGCCATGAAAAGCTTGGTGGCCATCGTGAGCGTCAACTGGCGGCGTTGGACGGCCTCGGGACCTTCGTAGGTCGCCTCCAGTTGCGCGTCCATCCATTTCTGGCCGAGGAGGCCGGGACAATCCTCCGTGATGCCGTAGCCGCCCATGAGGCTGACCGCTTCGCGCATCATCGTCGCGCCGTGGCCGGTGTTCCAGAGTTTCACGGCGGGACAGAGGACGCTGGCGAGCGATTCGCGCCAGGCGAACTGCACGATCGGGTCGGCCAACAGCGCCGCGTGGCGGTCGCGGTCGCGCGAGGCTTCGGGTTGCGCGTCGAGTTCGAGGAACTCAATGGCGTCCTTCTCCGTTTTCATCAGCGCGCGGAACTGCGAGCGCGGGTCTTCGATGCCCTGCGCGGCAAACACCTCGTCCTTGCGCCGCTCGAATGGCTCCAGTTCATCGAACAACCGCGCTGCGGCGAACCCAAACGACGCCGCGGCTTCGCCGGTGGCCCAGATGTCCACGAGGCGGTGCAAGGTGTCTTGCTTGGCCTGGAGTCCGAGTGTGTAGCGGGGCGAGCCGGGCGTGGTCTCGGCGCTGCCGTGGAACCGGCCCCGGTGGTAACGGATGATGGGTTCGACGGCGGAGAGAAGTTTGGCGGCGGTCATCAGGCCGACGGTGACGCGTGTGCGGCGGAAAACGGCCTCGATGATCTCGCTGTGGCTGTAGCGCGGGACGATGGCGCCGTCCTTGATCCGGTAGCCGCCGACGATGCGGCTGGCGGGCACGCGCAGGCTAAAGACCGGATCGGTGGTCGAGGAAAGCTGGTGGACGAGTTTCTTCGCCGGCGCGCCGCGGTCGAAGACGCCTGGGTCGCCGGCTTCGAGGAGGATCATGCAGCTCCCCTTGAAACGCGGGTCGCCGGAATCCACCGCGGCGACGGCGAAGGTGGCGAAGTCCATGTTGGTGATGAACCGGCCACGTTTCTCGACGTGCAGGACAGGCTCGCCGCCGTCACGCCATTCGGCGATGCGGATCTTGCCGCCCAAGATGCCGGTTTCAACGCCGGTGTAGGGCAACGGCTCGGTGAGGACAAACGCGCCGCGCGCGGGCGGGCGCGCATCGCCGGCTTTGGTCGGGGAGGCGCGGGTCAGATAGACGGCGCGTTGTTCGGGTGTGCCGCGGGCGTGGATGGGCGCGAGCGCGAGGTGGCCGGCCAGCGCGCAGGTGGCCGCGCCGGCGTCCACCCAGGACAACTCGAACGCCACGAGAGCGAGCGCGAGATTTTTTGGGCCGGTGATGAAACCGCCATGTTCGGGATCGAGCGAGGCGGCGGTGAGTCCAGCCTCGTCAAAGACGCGGAGCAGCCCGGCCTTGCGCCCGGTCCAGCCGCGTGAGTTACGCGCGCCTTCAGCGCCCAATCGGGCAACGGTGCCGCGCGCGGCGGCGCGGGCCGATTGCGCGAGCATCTGGAGGTCGCAGCGGTCGGCGAAACGCCAGAGCACCTGCCGCGTCTCGTCGCCCGGCAGAGCGCCAAGACTGCTGGTTGCGCTGGCTGGGTTGGCGGACAACACGGACAGATGCTAGGGATTTCGCGGGTGCAGTCAATCCCGGCTGCGGCCGGCTTCGAGGCAGCGGGCAAATTCCGGTGGAGCATGTTGCGCATGGAATCCGGTTATGGTAGAAGCCGCCCGTGCCACCGACTTCACTCGTCGTCAGTCTTCATGGGGAGAGGGATCACTTGGAACGGCTCCTGTGCCATTCGGAGGGATGTTACGACGATCTGGTTGTCGTTCACGGCGGACCTGATGAGACGGGCATCCGGCCTTTGGTGGAGCAATATGGCGGGCGCTTCTTTGAGCGACCGAGATCGTTTCAACAGGAACTGGACTGGCCGTTCGCCTGGGGGCAGGCGCGGCATGATTGGATTTTGCGGTGGGATGCCGACGAGTTCCCAAGCGTCGAACTCAAGGACTGGCTGAAAAACTTCCGCTCGGCGCCCGAAATCGCCCCCGAGATTTCCGGTTACATGGGCGTGCTGCCGCTCTGGGACGGGGAGCGCGAACGCACGCGGAGGTGGCCCTTGCGCGTCATTCTCATCCACCGCCAACGGGTGCGGCATTTCGGCATGGTGGACCAGGGGCCGATTGCCGACGGGCGTTTCGAGAAGCTGCCGTTGGCGCTTCATCACCAGCCGCGCGCCAAGGCGTATGGCGTGCGTTATGTGCTGCTGAGGGACAAAGTGCATCGCTGGAATGAGATCATTGGCCAGTCGTTGCAGGGCAAGCCGACCGACCTGCCTTGTTGGCGATGGGACAGCGCCGAATGGCCCGACCGCTGGGAGAAACTGCGCCGGCATCCGTGGCTGCGGGCGCTCAACCGCATGGTCATGTCTCCGCTGGGCAACCTGCGCGAGATGATCCGGTGCGGCGAGTTCCCCAACCCGTTTCTCGTCACCACCTATCCCCTGCAACACGTCATGATGAGCGTGTGTTTCGTCCGCGCCCGGAGGAAACTGCGGAAAGCCAAAGCGGGTCAGTCATCTTGATGATGTTGACGGTGAAATTCCCCATGCGCCAGCCATGAAGATTCGACCCAAAGCCCGCCCCTTGGACTGGCTGCGATATCGGCTTTTCGCGCGGTCGCGACCGGCCGCGCGCGTCAAGGCAGACGCGCAGAAGGCGCTGGCAGTCTTCAAGGCGGAACGGCTCGGCGACTTTTTGTTGGCGCAGCCGGCGATCCAGCGGCTCGTGGAATTGCACGGCGCGCCGAACACGACGCTCATCGTCTCGCGCGCCTGCCGGAAGCTGGCAGATCGCTTCTTCCCGGAGGTCGGGAAGATTGAGGTCGCGCTGGACTTCTCGTGGGGAGGATGGAATTGGATCGAAGCCCGGCGGCAGGCGGACGCCCTCGGACGGAACTGCTTCGAAACGGCTGTCTGCCTGACTCATCATCGCAAGCCGGCCCTGTGGTCGGCGTGGACTGCGATCCGCGCGAAACGGAAGATCGGCATCGTCCAGCATCCTTGGACGCATCCGGGTGTCGTCAGTGAGGAACATCGGCATTTTGACCAGTCTCAATCGTATCCCCGCCACGTGTCGCCAACCGGCGACGTGTGTCTGGAGTTGGAGGCCCACGCCCTGGTGTTGAACGCCTGCGGCGCCGGACCTGTCGCCGCTTGCGACCTGCGTCCGCGACTGAAACGCGGCGACCCCCGGCTGACGGCAGGCCGGCCGGCGCTCGGTATCGCGCCCCGCGGATCGGCGCGGCTCAAATCGCCGCCGGATGAATTGGTGGGCGCGGTTTGCAGACAACTGGCCGCGTCAGCAGAGTTCGACGTATGGTTGATCGGCGAGCGGGCACAATGCGATGCGTTGGGGCGGCTTCGCGCTCATTTGGCCGGCATCGCAAACATCGGCGAGGTTCGTGTGTGCAGCCAATGGGATTTGGGACAACTGGAAACCGGGCTTGCGCGTTGCACTGCGCTGGTGAGCGCCGACACGTTTACGGCGCATCTGGCCACGGCGATGGACCTGCCCCTCGCAGTGCTGGCGACCGGAGCACAGCCCGGTGTCTTCGGGCCGTGGAGGAACTCCGGGCGCCAGCGTTGGTTTACGCATGAGATGGACTGCTCCGGCTGTGGTTGGCGCTGCACTCGCCCTCGTGCGCTCTGCGTCGAACGGATTGATGCGGGCATGGTGGCCGCGTTTTTGAAGGGCGCCCTCACGGGCGGCTGAACGTCATGGCACGGCCGCTTCTTCAAATGCTTGCCCGGAAGTTGAGTGGGAACAACTCGTTGGTCCGCTGTCTGGCAGAGCCGGGAGTGTTTGCTGGCGATCTGTCTCCGGCGGAGAAGCGGCGGCTGTTTCAGTCGCTGGTCAACTACGTCGAGTTTGAGCCGCACGCGTTCTGCAACCGCACGCGCGCCTTCTGCCCCAACAGCGCGCTGGACCGAAAAAACAACCTCCAAGTGTTTGACCGCGCCCTTCATCGCAAAGTGCTCAATGAACTCCTGGAGATAGACTACGCCGGCACGGTTGCCTATTCGCGCTACTGCGAACCGATGGCGAGGGAGGAGATTTTTGACTACGTCGCCGAGGCCCGCGGCCTGTTGCCGCGCGCCTGTCTGAAGATCGTCTCCAACGGGGATTACCTGAGCCATGAGAAGATCAGCCGTCTGGCGTCGCTGGGGCTGGACTACCTCGCCATCAGCGTCTATCTGCCGGAAGGTGTCGCTTGGTCCCGTCAGGCCGTGCTGGAGCAGATCGGGAAGTTCTCAAAACGCGTGAACATGGATTTCCGCCTGCGGCGGAAGAGCGGCTCCAGCGTGTTTGTGGACTTTCTTACGGGGCCTTCGCGCATGACGATAGACGCCCGCTGCCACGATTTCGCCCCAGGCAAACAGGGCTTTGATCGGGGCATGAGCGTAGGGTGGCTGCAGGAGGACCGCTTTGTGCGCAAGGATCCGTGCCTGTTCGTTTTCAGGAATTTCACGATGGATTACAACGGCAACGTCATGCCGTGCTGCAACCTCCGCAGCGACCATCCCCGGCATGCTCCCTATGTCCTGGGTAACGTGGCGGCCGAGACCATCTTCGACATCTACGCGCGGCCTCCGTTCACGACATGGCGGCGCGCGCTGTCAGGATTCGGGCCCAAGCCAGCGCCGTGCAGGCATTGCAAAGATGCTCCGTTGAGGGGCGTTGCCGACCGGCTGCTGACCGGCGTCTGGGGCCTTCCACCGGCTCGATTGCCTTGAACCCCGCCGAGAAGGCTTGGGAGCGGGGGAGAAACGCCTCTTGCTTGCGGCGGGCGGTTCGCCTACAGTCCCACGCACTGACATGCCTGCAATCTTCTGGATCGGGTTGATGGCGCTCGGAGTGGTGAGCGCGGAGGCGGCTGAAGCGGCGGGTTCTTCCACCGCGGCGGAGCCGTCGCAAAAGACCGTCTATGTCATCCCGATCCGCGGCGAGATCGCGACGCCGCTGGTCTATGTCGTCCGGCGCGGCGTGAAGGAGGCGGAGCGGGCCGGCGCGCGGGCCATCGTGCTCGACATGGACACGCCGGGCGGCCGGGGCGACGCGATGGAAGAGATCATGGAGGTGCTGGGGAAGTTCAACCGCGACAGCATCACGTTCGTGAACAGCAAGGCCTACTCGGCGGGCGCTTACATCGCGGTGGCCACCAAACGCATCTACATGGCGCCCGGCTCCGTCATCGGCGCCGCCACGCCGGTGATGCTGATGCCGACCGGGGAAATGCCGAACCTGCCCGAGAGCTTTGAGAAAAAGATCACCTCCGCCTATGCCGCGCGCATCCGCGCCGAGGCGCAGAAAAACGGTTACAACCCGTCCGTGGTCGAGAAGATGGTGGACCGCAACTCGGAGTTGATCGTTGACGGCAAGACTCTGAAGGCCAAAGGCGAGATTCTCACACTGACGAACGTCGAGGCGGAGGAGAAATACGGCAAACCGCCGAAGCCGTTGCTGTCCAGCGGCACGGTCAAGGACATCGCCGAACTGCTGGAACGAGCGAACTACAAGGGCGCGGAGATCAGGCGCATCGAGCCGACGGGCGTGGAAACCGTCGCTGACTGGATCAACTCGCTGTCGGCCATCTTGCTGGCGCTGGGCGCGCTGGGGATTTATCTGGAGTTCAAGCTGCAAACCTTCGGCATGATCGGCGTCATGGCGGTCGCGTGCCTGCTGCTGTTCTTCTTCGGCCAATACATCGCCGGCCTGAGCGGCTATGAATACGCGCTGCTGTTTCTGGTCGGTGTGGCGCTCCTGGTGGTCGAGGTGTTTGTGCTGCCGGGCCATTTCGTCAGCGGGATGATGGGCACGATGTGCATCCTCATCGCCATCCTGATGGCGATGGTGGACCAGTATCCCGGCACGCCGTGGGTGCCGGCTTTCCCCGACCTGCAAACGCCGCTGATCCGGCTGGGCCAAGCGGTGCTCATCGCCATCGTCTTGATTGCCGTTGTGGCGAGATTCCTGCCGAAGACCAGCATGTGGGACCAACTCGCACTGAAGGCGGTCAGCACGCCGGGCATCGAAGCGCCCAGCGTCAGCGTCGAGCCGCGAGAGTGGATTGGCAGGGAGGGCGTGGCCCTCTGCGATCTGCGGCCGGCGGGCAAGGCGATGATCGGCGACCAACTCGCCGATGTCGTCACAGAAGGCGACTTGATTCTGAAGGACGCGCGTGTGAAAGTTGCCCGCGTCGAAGGCAGCCGTGTCGTTGTGACCAAGATTTCTTAGCGCTATGGACTGGATCATTTTCTTGCTGGTCGCGGGCCTCATTCTGGTCGTCGTCGAGGTGTTTCTGCCGAGCGGCCTGTTTGGCGTCGCGGGCGGGCTTTGCCTGCTGGTGGCCATCGGCATGACCTACACCAGCTACGGCATCGAGGCGGGCACATGGCTGCTCGGCGCCGTCATCATGGCGACGATTGTGGGGCTGGTCCTCTGGGTGAAATATTTTCCGAAAACGCCGACCGGACGCCGCATGATGCTGAGCGAGACCAGCGCGAACCTCTCGCCGGAGCGGAACTACGTGGCGCTGCTCGGCAAGCGCGGTGTCGTGCGCAGCCAGTTGCGGCCGGCGGGCGTGGCGGAGATTGAAGGGCAGCGGCTGGACGTGGTCACCGAAGGCGGGATGATCGAGCCGGGCGCCACCGTGCAGGTCAATGTCGTGGACGGCACCAGAATCGTCGTGCGGAAAGTTTAACCCTACAGGAGAAACATTATGAGCATCACAACCATCCTCGGCCCGCTGTTCCTGGGCGTCATCGTCGTCTTCGCGCTGATTTTCAGCAGCGTCTTCCTCTACTTCGTCAACGTCTGGATTCGCGCGCTGGCGGCGCGCGCGCCGGTCAGCATCGTGTCGCTCATCGGCATGAAGCTGCGCCGCGTGCCGGTCGGCCTCATCGTGGACAACCGGATCACCGCCGTGAAAGCTGGCATTGACCTGACGACCGATCCGTTGGAGGCGCACTACCTCGCCGGCGGCAATGTCGAGCAGGTCGTGCTCGGCCTCATCGCGTCCAAGAAAGCCGGCATCCCGCTGAGTTGGGACCAGGCGTGCGCCATTGATCTCGCCACGAAGGGCACCTCCAAGACGGTGTTGGAGGCGGTCAAGACCTCGATCAGCCCGCGCGTCATTGACTGTCCCAATGCGGCCCAGGGCCGGGTGACCATTGACGGCGTCGCCAAAGACGGCATCCAACTCAAGGCCAAGGCGCGCGTGACGGTGCGCACCAACCTCAACCGGTTCGTGGGTGGCGCGACCGAAGAGACCATCATTGCGCGCGTGGGTGAGGGCATCGTGGCCGCCATCGGCTCGGCCGACACCTACAAGCAGGTGCTGGAGAACCCGGAGCGCATCAGCAAGACGACCTTGGAAAAGGGCCTCGACGCCGGCACATCGTTCGAGATCCTCTCCATTGACGTGGCCGACGTGGATGTCGGCGAGAACGTCGGCGCCCGCTTGCAGGCCGATCAGGCCGAGGCCGACAAGCGCGTGGCCCAGGCCCGCGCCGAGGTGCGCGCCGCCGCCGCCCGCGCGGTGGAGCAGGAGATGAAGGCCCGCACCCAGGAGATGCAGGCCAAGGTCGTCGAAGCCGAGGCCCAGGTGCCTCTGGCGATGGCCGAGGCGTTCCGCAAGGGCAACCTCGGCATCATGGATTACTACCGGATGCGCAACATCCAGTCCGACACCTCCATGCGCCAGTCCATCGCCGGCGAGGAAAAGCCGAAGCAGCAATGATGAGTTGAACCGCAGATGGCGTGGATGACGCGGATGTTTCTATCCGCGGACTCTGCGGCATCCGCGGTCACGAACATGTTCTCAACTCCGTTCATCGCAGCGGGTGACAGCAGTTGGATCGGGCTGGTCTTGCTCCTGATCTTCGCCGTCGTCTCCGCCGTCAGCAAGATGATGGAGAAGAAGCGCGAGTCGGAACTGCCGGAAGAGACGGTCTATCCGCAGGCGCCGCGGCCCAAGGCGCCGCCGGTCATTCGCGAAGGGCCTCCGGAACTGATGCGCGTCCCGGCGCCGCCCGTGACGCGGCTGCCGGAGCGTTCGGCGTTGGAGGAGCGGATGCGGCGGATTCTCGAACAAGCCGAGCGCCGCGCCCACCGGCAGCGGCATCCCGCGCCGCAACGGCCGCCGGTCATCGAGGAGGAGCCGGAAGAGGCCCCACGGCGCTTGGTGGGGCGGTTGGGCGACTTGGAGCGGCCGAAAACCGAATTGCCCTCCGGATGGCCGGAAGAAGTTCCGCACCAGATTGTGCTGCCGTCAGTGCGCCCGGAAGAAGTGCCACATCAGAGGGTCCTGCCCTCCGCCTTGAAGCAGCCCTTGTCAGTCCAGATGACGCCAACAGTCGTCGGGTGGGCGCGCGGAGCGCGTTTCCGGGAGCAATTGCACAGCCGCGCCAGCATCCGCCATGCGATCGTGCTGCGGGAGGTGCTCGGCCCGCCGCTCGCGTTGCGCGAGGATTGGTGAACGGGCAATCTTCCGTTCGATCGTATCGGCAGGAAATCTACCGGATGCTTCAAGAAGGCCGCGTGTATGTGCTCAATAGAAACAAAACATTCCAACCGGCGGCTGCATAGCCAGAAGATGCTCTTACGCGACGCCGTAGCTCACCCCCGCCTCCCGACGCTTGACAAACCACATACCCGTGTTTGGCGGGTCAACTCAGTTGTTCAGATTCATCTGGGGTTCCTGTTTCCGCTCGGGCGCAACTTGACACACGCGCCAAGTCCCGAAAGGGACGGTCGAGAATAGC
>DYDC01000078.1 GCA_020718125.1 Methylacidiphilum sp.
CAGCTTGGGCATCAATGCCAGCATCTTGTCCACCAAGCCCACCAGCCGGTCGTGCCGCGTTTTGTCGGCGGGCTTGGAGAGGTTGGGAAGAATGATGGGAAGCTTTTCAATGTATTGTCGGTTCAACGCGATGTAACCACCACGAAAGGGCGTTGAAACTTTCCGAACTAAGAAACTGAGAAGCCGCGAGTTGAGAATCCCAAGGAGGTAGCGAATGTCTCCGGTCTTCTGAGTGTTTGGAACGATTCCGTAACCACCGCCACCGCCCGCACCGCTTCCGACAAAGAAATGTTCACCCTTGCTATCCAGAGCAAAACAGCTTCCTGTGCCAATGGATGGCACTACGATTTTCGGATTACCAAAACGCGTATGGTTCTTCTTGTAAATGTAGCCATACCAACCATCGGGCTGCTTTCCTTTGTTTCGCTTGGAGAGCCTTGTTCGGTTCTCTTCGAGATAACGCCAAGTTTTTGGGAAACGCTTCTTGTAGTCTTTTTCGGTGATGAGCACAGAAGAAGTCCCGACGGTTTCGTATGGAAAGATCAACCGCTTTGTTACCGAATCCAACTCGTAGCGGCGCACGTTCAGAGAACCTTTCAAAAGCAACTTCAAATGCTCGCGCTCAAAGGTGTGCTGCTTCTCTGTAGCCTTCGAGAAGCAGACAAGCTCTTTTGACTTCTGCTCGACCAACTCAACGATGTAAACATCGTCAGCATCAGTCTGAAGACCAACGAAAAGATGTGCGACATCGGCTAACTTTACCGGTATTGAGAACAGGCGTTCGATAAGTCCTGCATCCGGGCCAGAGTTAAAGCTCCATTCAGACAATGTCGCTTCTGAGATTTTGAATCTGCGTTCTTGGCAGATGCCTTTATTTGCCCAAGCTATTAAGTCCGACACTGAAGCGAAGTTGAAAGCTTCCTGCGCTGCTTTGGCCAAGAAAAGGAGGCAAGTGTAGGTTGTGGCTCCTTCGAATACTTGCTGGTGTCCGAAATGGACGATTGCTCGCAAGTGCTTCTCCCGCGAAATCACTTCACGCAGACCTTCACCATATTGGGCGTTGAAAAATTTGTGAGGTAGAATGAACCCAGACCTTCCAGAAGGGTTAAGCAATGAGAGCGCTTTTTCCACAAAGCACACATAAATGTCGTAGTTACCTTTTTTCGCGGCGGCGTATTGACTGTTCAAATATTCCACCGCTTCGGCATCGCTTTCCTGCATTGTCTGGATGCGGATGTAAGGCGGATTGCCGACGACCCCATCGAAGCCGCCCGCTTTCATGATGTCCTTGAAGCCGACGTTCCAGTCGAAGGCGCGCACGCGCACAAGGTCTTCGGGAATCATCGAAAAGTCGGAGGCGATGAGCGAGTTGCCCAGCTTGATGTTGTCGTGCAACGGCGGAAGAATCGGTTCGTCACCGCCGAACAAATCCTGCTCGCGTTGGAGCGTCTCGCTGGTTTCTCCTTCCAGCATTTTCAGGTAAAGCGAAAGCTGCGTCACTTCCACCGCCTGCGGATCAATATCCACACCGTAAATCGTCTCGCGCAGAATCCGTCGTTTGGTCCGGGCGGTCAGATGGAGCGTGTTGGTCTTGGCGTCCAGCCAGCACCAATCCTTTTTGCGTTTGTCCGGGTGGTCCGTGAGCCATTGCTGCCAGTGCTCGCACACGCGCTCGAACACGCGCAGCAGGAAGCTGCCCGAACCGCACGCGGGATCAAGGAGGCGGAGCTTGAGCGTGTCCTCAGGCTTCTTTCCTTCCAGCATCTTGCCGACGGTTTGCTCAACGATGTATTCCACGATGTAGCGCGGCGTATAATAGACGCCGCCGGCCTTCCGCACCTCCGGCTTTTCCTCGATGACCGCGCCGCGCCCATGCGCGCGAACGATCTTACCGAGAAACCGCTCGTAAATCGTGCCGAGAATTTCCACGGCCACGTAGCCGAACTTGTAGGAGGAATACTCGTTGCAGATGGCTTCGAGAAAGCCGCCCAGCCAGTCGTCGCCCACCACAAGTTCTTCGCTGAAGTGGAGTTTGAAAAGGTTGCCGTTGAAATACGGAACATGCGAGGGCGGGCGGCGATCCAGCGCGCGGATGTGGCGCACGATGGAATACCACAGTGAACCTCTCGGCGCGCTCAAGCCGGCACCACCCCAATGGGCGGGCGGTTCGCGCACCATGCCTTCCCGGTCTTGCCGACGCTGCCAGGTTTCCAGCAGCGACTGGAGCTTCGTGCCCATGTCAATGCCGCGCGCTTCCGAGATGCGGATGAACAGGAGGCGGTCGAGGATGCATTGCACGGCATCGTTGAGGCGTGTGCCTTCGAGCAGGTCGGCGCGGTCGTTGTGGCGGATAAGGTCGGAGGCGAGCGAGCGGCGCGCGCTGTCCAGAAAGTTGAGGAATTTGGCGTCGAAACTCTGCGTCGGGTCGGGGCGAACCACGAACTGGCCCTTGCCCAGCCGCAAAGGTTTCTTCGGCAGTAACTCAATCGCCCTGTCAATGCTGCCGCCTGCCACGCTGTCGCGCGCCAGCAAATCCCAGAGTTCGTGCGCCTTGGCGGGGTATTCCCGGAACGAATAGGTTTTCCAAAGCCCGACCAGCGGCTCGTTTTCTTTCGGCTCGCCGCCAACGATGTAAATGTCCAGTTCCTCAAAATCCGTCAGCACGGCCAGCGGCACTCCAATCGTCCACGCGTAGCCCTTGGCTTGCTGTGCGTGTGCTTGAAGTTCTTCGGCGGGCTTTTTGGCTTCACACACGAAACGCGGCTTGCGGTCGGTGCGGAAAAAATAGTCGGCGCGGCCAACATCTGTCCGGCTTTCAGCTATCACTTCGCGATGGGCGGGAATCAGTCCGGCTTTGTTTTCCATGTCCCAGCCGAGGGCGCGGAAGATCGGATTGAGAAATTCTTGGCGGACGCTGGCTTCGTCGTAGCCAGCACTCTTGTAGGCATCGAGATTCTTGCCAAACGTCTCAACGAGACGCTTGATCTCAGCTTGGAAGGATTCAAACGTCGTTGTGCCGGCCATGTTGCGCAGTGTAGGCAAATCAACTGGCAGCGTCAACGGCGGCAAGCGGTCACGGCTTGATGGCGATCTTGCAGACGTCGGTGGGGCCGGAAAGTTCCCGCAGCACATCCGGCAGCCGACTGAGCGGCTCGGTGCGGCTGATGAACCTGGCCGCAGGCACGACGCCGGTGGCGAGCAGGTCGAGCGCGCGGCGCATGTGCGCCGGCGTATGGTGGAAGCTCGACAGCAGCGTCAACTGGTCGTAGTGCAGTCGTTGCGTGTCCAGCGGCACTTGCGTGCCGGACGGCGGACCGCCGAAAAGCTGCAATCGCCCGCCTTTGCGGCACAGCGCGAGCGCCTGCTCCCACGTGGCGGGCAGACCGACGGACTCGATCACCACGTCGGGGCCGCGGCCGCCATTTGACGCCTGCCGCGCCCGTGCAACCGCGTCGCCCCTTGCATCGAACACTTCATGCGCGCCGAGCGCCTTCGCCAGCGCCAGCCGCGCGGGCCGCGCGTCGAGCGCAATGACACGCGCGCCCGTCTTGACCGCCAGCGCCACGAACATCAATCCGATCGGGCCGACCCCGATGACCACCACCGTCTCGCCGCGGGCCAGATGGATCATCTCGAAACCTTTCACCACGCAGGCCAACGGTTCGGCCAGCGAGGCGTGCTCAAAAGGCAGGCCGTCAGGAACCGCTTGCAGGTTCATCGCCACAATCCGCGGCGGCACGCACACATACTCCGCATAGGCGCCGTTGAGCCACGTAAAGTCGTCGCACAATTCCGGCTGCTTGTGTTCGCAATAGAAGCACTTCCCGCATGGCGCGGAGTTGGCCGGCGTCACACGCTGGCCCGCCTTCCAACCCGTCACACCCCGCCCCACAGCCTCGATGACGCCCGCCATTTCGTGGCCGAAGACCGTCGGCGGGCGGATCATTTTCGCGTGGTAGCCGCGTTTGAAGACCTTCACGTCGGTGCCACAGGTCGTCGCCGCGCCGATGCGCAGCATCACCTCGCCGGGCTGTGGCTGCGGCACGGGGCGTTGCTCGATGCGGACGTCTTCTTTGCCGTAGAGGACGGCGGCGGTCATTGTCTTGCTCATAGTTGCACCATGACTTTCAACGACTTCGGCCCCGGATTGGAGGCGACGGCGATGGCCTCGTTGATGCGCTCCATCGGGAACCGGTGGGTGATCAACGCGCGGACGTTGATGCGACGGTTGAAGACGATGTCGGCGGCGCGGTCGTTCAGTTCAATGTCGGAACTGTAGCTGCCGACGAGGTCCTTCTCGCTCATGCAGACCGCGCCGACATCCACCGACACGCGCTGGCCGGCCTGCGTCTGGGCGAACAACATCACGCGGCCCGCCGGGCGCGTCGTTTCGAGGGCAGCGGCGATGGCGTCGGCGTTCGCGGCGGCGACAAACGAGATATCCGCGTCCCGGACATCTTTGGCCACGCCGTCCGCGCCGAGTTCGCGGGCGATGGCGACACGCTCCGGGATGGGGTCGAAGACCGAGACGTGGGCGCCGGCGAGTTTGGAGAGTTGCATCAGCATCAGGCCGATGGGGCCGCAGCCGAAGACCACGACGCGGTCGTCCGGGCGGACGCCGGCCTTGTGGACGGCCTTCACGATAGTGTTGAGCGGCTCCAGCATGGCGGCTTCTTCAAACGTCGCGCCGTCCGGGATGCGGGTGATGCCGCTGCCAGCCACGATCCAGTCCATGACGCGGACGTATTCGGCATAGCCGCCGCCCGCCGGCTCAAACCCCGCGGTGCAGCCGGTCTTCTTGTAGGTGGGACACTGCGCGTATGCCTTGCGCCCGCACAGGCGGCAGCGGCGGCAGGGAACGTGGTGATAGACAGCAACGCGGTCGCCGACGCGCCAGTCGCTCACGCCCGCGCCGACCTCGGCGATGGTGCCAGCCGTTTCGTGGCCAAACACACGCGGCGGCGGCACAAGGCCGTGCTGGATCTTCTTAAGGTCGGTGCCGCAGACGCCACACACCGAGACGCGGATGAGGAGTTCGCCGGGGCCGATGGCGGGCTTGGGCAGTTCCTCGATGCGGAGGTCGTTCGGCCCGCGATAGACGACGGCTTTCATAGGATTGGGATGTTGGAGTATCGGAGTGCTGGGTTCTCTGCGGAAGTTTCCCATCACTCCACGACTCCATTACCCCCACAGGATGAGTCCCGTATCCAGCGGGTCGCCCAGGTCGGGATGGGCCGGCACGACTCGAACCGCGAACCCGTGGCGGCCGGTGGCCTGGCACGGGATGGCGCCGATGAACCGGTGCGTGCCGTCGGAGTTGGAACGCACAAGCTTCATCGGCACCGACCGGACGCGCTGGAGACGACCGTCGGCTTCGAGCGGGCCGTAGAACAGTTGGAGCGAGATGTTTTCCGGCTTCAGGTCGCCGACATGGACGGTGGCAGCGACGGGCAACTCGGTGCCGACAGACTGCTCCCCTTCCGCGCACTGCTGGACGCTGGCCAGCCGGACCTTGCCCCAGTTCTGCGCGATGTAATGTTTCCACGAGGCGAACTGGCGGCAGGCGCCCATGTTGTCGCTGGAGAGCCGCTGGTGGCGCTGGGCGCCGGGCACGTAGAACTGCTCGACATACTCCTGCACCATGCGGTGGCTGTTGAACATCGGCCCAATGGTGCTCATGGAGTTCTTCATCATGCCGATCCATCGCCGCGGCAGACCGTCGGTGCCGCGCTCGTAGAACACCGGCACAATCTCCTTCTCCAGCAGGTCGTAGAGCGCGCGGCTTTCGACTTCGTCCTGGTAGTTCGGGTCGGTGTAGTCCTCGCCGTGGCCGATGCTCCAGCCGTTGTCAGCCTGCTCGACCTCGCACCACCAGCCGTCCAGCGTGCTGACGTTGAGGGCGCCGTTGACGGTGGCCTTCATGCCGCTGGTGCCGCTGGCTTCGAGGGGGCGGCGCGGGGTGTTCAGCCACACGTCGCAGCCCTGCACCATGTAGTGCGCGGTGTTGACGTCGTAATCTTCAAGGAAGACGACCCGGTTGCGGATGTCCGCCTGGCGCGCGAACTGGACGATCTGCCGGATGAGTTCCTTGCCGGGGCCGTCGTTGGGGTGGGCCTTGCCTGCAAAGATGATCTGGAGCGGCAGGTCGTTGTTGGTCAGCAGCCGCTTGAACCGCTCTGGATCGCGCAGCAGGAGGTTGCCCCGCTTGTAGGTGGCGAACCGCCGCGCAAAACCGATGGTCAGGATTTTCGGATCGAGCACCTCGTCCGCATGGGCGGCCTCGCTGAGGAGGGCGCCCCGGCGGCGCAGTTGCTCGCGCAACCGGCGCCGGGCATAAGCCACGAGCCGCTCGCGCCGCCGCTCGTGCGTGCGCCAGAGTTCCGCGTCGGGAATCTCCTTGATGCCCCGCCAGACGCTCTGGTCGGCCGGCTCCTCGTGCAGGCGCAGGCCGAGGTAGGTCTCAAACAACGCGGCCATCTCGCGCGACAGCCACGAGTGCGAATGCACGCCGTTGGTGATGGCGGCGATGGGCACCTCCTGCTCCGGCACCTCCGGCCACATCTTCTGCCACATGCGGCGGGACACCTCGCCGTGAAGCTTGCTGACGCCGTTGCGCTTCGCGGAGAACTTGAGCGCCAGCACCGCCATGTTGAACCCTTCGCTGTTGTCGGCGGGATTCTGCCGCCCCAGGCCGATGAACTCGTTGCGGTCCAAGCCGAGTTCCTGCCGGAAACCGTGGAAGTAATGCTCCATCAAGTCCGGATGGAACACGTCAATGCCCGCCGGCACCGGCGTGTGGGTCGTGAACACGCCGCCCGCGGTGACGATCTCGCGCGCCTCCGCGAAACTCAGGCGGTTCTCCTTCATCTTCCGCCGCACGCGCTCCAGCCCCAGGAACGCGGCATGGCCTTCGTTCATGTGGCAGACCGTCGAATTCAATCCCAGCGCCTGCAGCGCGCGGCAACCACCGACGCCCAGCATGATCTCCTGCCGGATGCGCATGTCGCTGTCGCCGCCATACAACGAAGCAGTGATGTCGCGGTCCGCGGGCGAGTTCGACTCGATGTTCGTATCGAGCAGATAGAGCGGCACGAGGCCCACCTGCGCGCGCCATATCTGCGCCCGCACCGTGCGGCCCGGGTAGTCGAGGCTGATAATGATTGGCAGGCCCTCGGCGTTGCGGACCAATGTCATCGGCATGTTGTAGAAATCGTTGTCGGGATACACCTCGAGCTGCCAGCCGTTGGCGTCGAGGCGCTGATGGAAATAGCCCCTCCGGTAGAGCAAACCGACGCCCACCAGCGGCACGCCGAGGTCGCTGGCGCTCTTGAGATGGTCGCCCGCCAGCACGCCGAGGCCGCCCGAATAAATCGGCAGGCACTCGTGGATGCCAAACTCCAGCGAGAAATAGGCGATCTGAGCGGGGTTGTTGCCGTCGTGGACCTTGTGATACCACGTCTCCTCGCTCATGTAGCGTTCCAGCCGGGTCATCACGCGCTTCATGTGCGCCAGGAACCCGCCGTCGTTCTTGAGCGCACCCAGCCGCTCCTGGCTGATCCGGCCCAGCATCAGGATCGGGTTGTGATATGTCTCACGCCACAGGTCGCGGTCCATGCGCAGGAACAGCTCGATCGCCTCGCCATTCCACGACCACCACAGATTATAGGCCAGCGTTCGCAGAGGGCTTAGCTCCTCCGGCAGCGACGCGACCACTTCAAATGTTCGGATGTTCTTCATCGGGTTTTCAAACGGTAATAAGCCGGCATTTATAGACCATATCGCCGCGCCTTTCCAGCCTTGTCTGTCGCTCCCCGATTGCTGATCACTGCCCCTGACCCTTGCGTCCCGGTTCCCTCCCCTTCGCCTTCTGCCACTCCGCCTCCATCTCCTCCAGCGTGGACTCATGCGGCTTCCGGCCCCGCGCGGCCAGCGCAGCCTCGACCTTGCGGAAGCGGGCGACGAACTTCTTCGTGCACTGATCCAGCAAGTCTTCGGCGTCGTATCCCTGGAACCGCGCGAAGTTCACCAGCGCGAACAGCAGGTCGCCCAATTCCTCCGCCATCCGCCGCCGGTCACGACGGCGCAACTCGCGGCGCAGTTCGCCGATCTCCTCCTCGATCTTCTCCAGCACCTCCTCCGGCCGGCTCCAGTCGAACCCGACCCGCGCCACCTTCTTCTGCACCGCCTGCGCCCGCATCAACGCCGGCAGATGCCGCGGCACACCGTCGGTGACCGACGGCCGCTTGTGGCCCTTCTCGGCGTGCTTGAGCTTGTGCCACATCGCCAGCACTTGCGCGGGCGAGCGGAGCTTCTTCTTGCCAAAAACGTGCGGATGCCGCGCCAACAGCTTGTCCGCCAGCGCGCGGGCCACGTCCTCGAAATCGAACCGCCCCCGCTCCTTCGCCATCTGCGCGTGGAAGATCACCTGCATCAGCAAGTCGCCGAGTTCCTCCATCATTTCCGCCTCGTCGCGTGCTTCAATCGCGTCGAGCAATTCGTAGGCTTCCTCGATGGCGTAGCGCCGCAGCGAATGGTGCGTTTGCTTGCGGTCCCACGGGCAGCCCCCGGGCGCGCGCAGCCGCGCCATGATCCGCAGCAGCCGTGTCATCTGCGATGTTCGTCCAGCCATGTCCGCGAGTCTAGGCGTCACAGCGGAAAGTTCAAGGCCGCCGCGGACGCCCCTCAACCAGCCGCATCAACCTCCACCCCGCACGACTCCAATACCGCCCGCACCTCCTCGATGCCCCGTGCCCGGTGGGCGGCCAATCCAAGGGCTTGCGCCGCCTCCACACATTCGGGATTGTCGTCCAGAAACAGAATCCGTCCTGGCTCGACACCGAGGTCGCGAACGACGTAATCGAACACGTCCCGGTCCGGCTTCACCAGGCCTATCTCGTGAGACACGTAGCAGTGGTGGAACCTCCCCGGCAGCGGCGTCTCGTTGCACAGCCGGGTCCAATGCAGTTCGTTGTTGTTGCTCAGACAAGCCAGGCGGAACTGCGACTGGAGCGAATCCAGCAACTCCAGCGCGCCCTCCATCGGCCCGCTGTCCCACAACAGGAACTTCTGGAGAAACGCATCGCGACTGATCGGCAGGCCCAGTTCCGCGACCGCGCCCGCCGCGAACTCGTCCGGGCTGCACCGTCCCCTTCCAAAGCGCCGCACCGACGGCGAGACCAGCCAGAACTGCCGGGCGTCCTCGCTCGTCAGGGCGTTGCCGCGCAAAGCCAGCAACGGCGTGATCCCGTCGAAATGCACCAGCACTCCGCCGAGATCGAACAGCAACACCTCAAATCGTTGGTCAGTCATAAAGACCCGCGCGCACTCTAAGCGACAGCGGGAATAGTTCAAGGCTGCAAGAACCACAATCGGACTGTCCGATGAGCGGCGTCACTTCAATGTGGGGCCTGCAAACGTGGAATGACCAAAACAACCGTCGCGGTGGTCTATGACCGCCGAATCATTCATAAACAACAGCCGCGCACGACGCTGAAGGCCGCGAACTTCGCAAGACTGCTGGCGGAAGCGAAAAGCTCGCTCGATGAGATCAGATCGCTGCGTGTTTTGCCGCGCGCAATGGCCGGCGAACTGGCGGAGGCGGTGAAAGAACCCGCAGCCAGCTATGGCCAAAAGACCGGCCCGACCAAGGACGCGCCCCCGGAAAAGACCAAGGCGGGCGAGGTGTTCAAGCGATTCTGCGCCTTCGCGGATGACCGGCGTATTCTCCCCGATGGCGGCTTGCGGCCCGGCACCTATGCGACGACGGAGAAAGATGCCGGGAACGTGAAGACTGGCAGGCAAGCCGTTGCCCGCTATGCGTTGCCCGATCCACGGCCCGCCTCCCACCGGTTTACAATCGAGCCGCGGGAGAATACT
>DYDC01000079.1 GCA_020718125.1 Methylacidiphilum sp.
AGTAAAGGGTGAACATGCCGTCCCGACTACAAGAGCGTTACAAGAACACGGTGGTGCCCGCGCTGCAAAAGGCGAAGGGCTACAAGAACGTGCATCAGGTGCCGGTGATCGAGAAGATCATCGTCACGATGGGCGTCTCGACCGCCGCGAGCAAGGCCGACAAGACTGCCGTCGAGGCGGCTGCCGCCGACCTCCAGACGATCACCGGCCAGAAGCCGGTCACGAACATCTCGCGAAAGAACATCTCGAACTTCAACCTGCGCCTGGGGCAGGAGATCGGCTGCCGGGTGACGTTGCGCGGGCGGCGGATGTATGAGTTTCTGGACCGGCTGATCAGCGCCGGGCTGCCGCGCATCCGTGATTTCCGCGGGGTGCCGAACCGCAGTTTTGACGGCCGGGGCAATTACTCGCTGGGCATCGACGACCAGACGATCTTCCCGGAGATCGAGCTGGACAAGATCAAGCGCCAGCAGGGCATGGACATCACGATTGTGACGAGCGCGCCGACCAACGAGGAGGCGAGACTGCTGTTGCAAGAGATGGGGATGCCGTTCATGCGGCCCAGCGCGGCGAAACCCAGCGCCGCGCCGGTGAAGGAAGCCGCGGCCCCGGCGAAGAAAGGCTGAGATTTATGGCGAAGACGTGTTGGGAAGTGAAACAGCGAAGGACGCCGAAGTTCAAGGTGCGCGCCTACCACCGCTGCAAGATTTGCGGGCGGCGGCGCGGCTATATCGGGCGGTTTCAGATGTGCCGGCTCTGCTTCCGCGAGCAGGCTTCCAAGGGCGTGTTGCCCGGTGTGATCAAGGCGAGCTGGTAAGATGAACCTGACTGATTCTATCGGTGATATGTTGACCCGCATCCGCAACGCCGCCGCGGCGGAGCAGGAGCAGGTCGTGGTGCCGCACTCCAAGCTCAAGAGCGAGGTGGCGCGAATCCTGAAACAAGAAGGCTACGTGCGCGACTTTGCCGTCGAGAAGGAGAAGGACAGTCCGCACAGGCAAATCCGGATTACGCTGAAGTATTCCGCCAAAGGCCCCGTCATCGTCGGTCTGAAGCGGGTCAGCCGTCCCGGCCTGCGCGTTTATGTCGGCAGCGACGACATCCCGCGCGTGCTCGGCGGCATGGGCGTGTCGGTGCTGTCCACCTCGCGCGGTCTGATGACCGGTCGCGAGGCGAAAAAACTCGAAGTGGGCGGTGAACTGCTTTGCACCGTGTGGTAATTGCCATGTCACGTATCGGACTCCAACCCATTGCGGTGCCGGCGAAGGTGAAAGTCACCGTCGCAGGGCAGAAAGTTTCCGTCGAAGGCCCCAAGGGCAAGCTCGACTATGACGCCCCCGCCGCGATCAAGGTCGCGGTGCAGGAGGCGAAAGTCGTCGTCTCCCGCAGCGGCAACACGGCCGAGGCGAAGTCGCTCCACGGCTTGGCCCGCAGCCTGATCAACAACATGGTCAAGGGCGTCACCGACGGCTACAGCAAGAGCCTCGAAGTCCACGGCGTTGGTTTCCGCGCCGCGGTCCAGGGCGACAGGCTGAACCTCGTGATCGGCAAGTCGCATCCGGTGAACCTGACGATCCCCAAGGGCGCCAAGGTCACCGCCGCGGAGAACCAGGCGAAGATTCCCTGCATCACCGTCGAAGGCCCCGACAAACACATGGTCGGCCACTTCGCCGCCGTCGTGCGCGGCCAGTATCCGCCCGAGCCTTACAAGGGCAAGGGCATCCGTTACGTCGGCGAGCAGGTCCGCCGCAAGGAAGGCAAGACCGTCCAGCAGTAAACTGTTTTGATTTGCCGGACGGCAAAATCCGTCTGGCGCGATTGAGATGAGACCCATACAGCGCAAGCAATTCGTGGAACGCCGCCACAAGCGGCTCCGGCAGAAGGTCCGCGGCACCGCCGCGCGTCCGCGTCTGGCCGTGGCGTTCACCGGCAAACATATTTACGCCCAGGTCGTGGACGACATCGCCGGCAAGACGCTGGCGTTTGCCTCGACGCTCGACAAGAGCTTCGGCGAGAAGAAGTCCAAGGGCAACAAGGACGGCGCCGCCGCCATCGGCAAGTTGATCGCCGAGCGCGCCAAGTCCAAGGGCGTCACCGCTGTCGTGTTCGACCGCGGCGGATTCCGTTACCAGGTCGGCGAGAAGGGCAAGAACCGCGTGGCGACGCTGGCCGATGCCGCGCGCGAAGGCGGGTTGAAGTTTTAAGGCGCATGAACACGGACAAATTCGCACTCAAGAAGGAAACCCGCGTCGTCGCGGAGACCCGGAAGGAAATGCAGCAGGTCAAGGTGGCCGGGGTGACCCCGCGCGCCGTCGAGATGATCTCGCCGGCAGCCGACCGTCCGCGCGGCGAGATGGGCGAGAAGGTCGTGTTCATCAACCGCACCGCCAAGGTCGTCAAGGGCGGCCGGCGGTTCAGCTTCAGCGCGCTGATCGTCGTCGGCGACCGGCAGGGCCACGTCGGCTACGGCTTGGGCAAGTCGAAGGAAGTCGCTGATGCCATCCGCAAGGGGACCGAAGCGGCCAAGAAAAACGTCGTCAGCGTCTCGCTCTGGAACAACACCATTCCGCACGAGGTCTTCGGCCAGTTCAGCGGCGGGCGTGTCCTGCTGCGGCCGGCCTCGCCCGGCACCGGCGTCATCGCCGGCGGCGGCACGCGGGCCGTGTGCGAACTGGCGGGCATCAAGGATGTGCTCGCCAAGAGCCTCGGCTCCAGCAACCCGGCCAACGTCGTGAAGGCCACCATGGTGGCGCTGCGCAACCTGCGCCAGCGCGACGAGATCATGGCGGGCCGCGGCAAGCAAAAGCCCGTTGCGGCAAGGCTGCAAGCTGAAGACGGCACAGACTGAGTTTTACGATCCTTTCGGGGTATCACCATGAGATTGCATGAATTGACCAACCGGCCCGGCGCCAAGCACCGCGTGAAGCGGCTCGGTAGCGGCGAGAGCAGCGGCCACGGCAAGACCTCCACGCGCGGCGGCAAGGGCCAGACCGCGCGCTCCGGCGGCAGCCTCAAAATCGGCTTCGAGGGCGGCCAGACCCGCCTCATCGTCCGCATGCCTCGGCGCGGCTTCAACAATGCCGCGTTCACGACTGACTACCAGATCGTCAACGTGGACGCGCTCAATGGCTTCGACGACAACGCCACTGTCGGGCCGACGGAACTGGCCGCCAGCGGCTTGCTTCAAGGCCGCGGCGTCGGCATCAAGATCCTGGGCGAGGGCGAGCTGAAGAAGAAGCTCGCCGTCCATGCCCACAAGTTCAGCGGCTCGGCGAAGGAGAAGATCGAAAAGGCCGGCGGCAAGTGCGAGGTCATCGCGCTGCCGGTCGCGCCGGGCGCGCGCAATCCTTACGGCAACAAGAAGGCCGAGAAGGCGGCCAAGGCCGCCGCGAAGGCCGAGGCGAAACCGTCCGCGACGCCGGCAAGCTGAAGCTCTTTGACATCCGATGCTCTCCGCGTTTGCCAATACGCTGAAAATCCCCGAGCTGCGACAGCGGTTGCTGTTCACGTTCGGGTTGCTGGCCATCTGCCGCGTTTTCGCGGCGGTGCCGGTGCCGGGCATCAACGGCCGTGCGTTGTCGGAGTTCTTCGAGCACGCCGCGCAACAGTCCGGCGGGCTGCTGGGCCTTTACAGCCTGTTCACCGGCGGCGCGTTGGAGAACTGCGCCATCGCGGCGATGGGCATCATGCCCTACATCAGCGCCTCGATCATCCTGCAGTTGCTCGTGGCGGTGGTGCCGCAGCTCGGCCGCATCGCGCGCGAGGAGAACGGCCGCCAGAAGATCGTCCAATACACCCGCTACCTGACGGTGGTGCTGTGCTTGTTCCAGGGCTACCTGATGGTGGTCGGGTTCTTCGAGCATCCCGGCTCGTTGCTGCGGGCGTTCACCGGAAGCCTCGTCACGGAAAACTGGCTGGCGAATCCGTTCATCTACCGGATGGTTGCCATCGTCAGCCTGACGGCCGGCACGATGTTGTTGATGTGGCTCGGCGAACAGATCACCTCGCGCGGCGTCGGCAACGGCATCTCGCTCATCATCACGGCCAACATCGTCGCGCGCCTGCCGGCCGCGTTGCGGCAGACGTGGGTCATGTTCTTCCCCGGCGAAGGGCTGGAGGCGAAATACAACCTCATCCACCTGCTGGGCATGGTGGCGATGCTGTTTGCGGTGATCGCGGGCATCATCGCCGTGACGCAGGCGCAGCGGAAGATTTCCGTGCAGTATGCGAAGCGGATGGTGGGCAACCGGATGGTGACCGGCGGCCAGACCTACATGCCGCTGCGGGTGAACTACTCCGGTGTCATGCCGATCATCTTCGCGCAGGCGATCCTGATGTTCCCGCAGAAGATTTTCCTCTGGCTGGGCGCCAAGATCGCGTTTTTCGCGTGGATGGCGGAGTTGCTGAACGAGACGCGCGGGCACCTCGCCTACTACACGCTTTACTCGTTCCTGATCTTCGCGTTCTCGTTCTTCTGGGTCGCGACGACGTTCAACGAGATCCAGATCGCCGACGACCTGAAGAAATACGGCGGCTACGTGCCGGGCATCCGGCCGGGCAAGCCGACGGCGGATTTCCTGCGCGGCTCGATGACGAAAATCACGCTGGCCGGCGCGGTGTTCCTGACGGTCATCGCGCTGATCCCGATGTGGATGTATAACCAGTTCGGCATTGATTACATGGTGGCCAGCTTCTTTGGCGGCACCAGCATGCTGATCGTGGTGGGTGTGATGCTCGACACGATGCGGCAGGTGGAGACCCACCTGCTGACGCGGCATTACGACGGGTTTTTGAAGAAAGGTCGCCTGCGCGGACGCCGATAGGCGCGCGCGGGCGGGTTCATTGACACAGCAACATTCGGCCCCTGGACCCGGCAAATGATTCTGAGGTCGCCAGACGAATGGGCAGCCATGCGGGCGGCCTGTCAGGCCGCCACCGAGATCATGCGGCAGGTCGCGGCGATGATCGCGCCGGGCCGGCGGACGAAGGAACTCGACGACGCCGCGGCGGTGCTGATCAAGGCGCGCGGCGGCAAGAGCGCGTTCCTCGGCTACCGCGGCTACAAGGGCAACATCTGCGTCTCGGTGAACGAGGAAGTCGTTCACGGGCTGCCCGGCGAGCGGCGCGTGCAGTATGGCGACGTCGTCAGCCTGGACGTGGGCGTGGTGCTCGATGGGTTCGTCGGCGACACGGCCACGACGGTCGCGGTCGGGATGATCAAGTTCGAGACGCAACGGCTGCTCGACATGACCGAGAAGGCGCTTTACGCCGGCATCGCGGCGGCGCGCGCGGGCAACCGCGTCGAGGACATCTCGCGCGCGATCCAGCAGACGGTCGAGGGCGCCGGGTTCGGTGTGGTGCGTGAGTTCGTTGGCCACGGCGTGGGCCGGAAGCTGCACGAAGACCCGCAGATACCGAACTTCGTCGAGCGCGGCAAGAAATCGCCGCTGCTGCGGTCGGACATGACGCTCGCCATCGAGCCGATGACGACCCAGGGCCGGCCGGACGTTGAGTTGCTGCGCGACGGGTGGACCGTCGTGACCAAGGACGGGTTGCCGTCCGGGCATTTTGAGCACACGGTTGTGGTGACCGATGGTGAGCCGGAGATTTTGACGTGTCGCGAGACGACGCCATCCACGGTGCCGGCATCGTGATCGAGGCGCTGCCGAACCGCACGGCGCGCGTCGAGTTGCCGAACGGCCACCGCGTGCTGGGTTATTGCGCGGGCCGCGCGAAGGCGGATGCGGACGGGCTTGCGCCGGGCGACAAGGTAGTGGTTGAGATGACGTGTTACGACATGAGCAAGGCTCGGATCGTGCGCGTCGAGAAGTGAAAAGGATTTATGAAGGTAAGATCGTCAGTCAAACGAATGTGTGAGCGGTGCCGGGTGATCCGGCGCAAGGGCGTGGTGCGGGTGATCTGCACCAACCCGCGCCACAAGCAGCGTCAGGGTTAAACGAAGGACTCATCATGGCCAGACTTTTGGGCGTTGACATTCCAGACAAGAAGAAGATCGGCATCTCGCTGCGCTACATCTACGGCATCGGGCCGTCGAACGCGCTCCAGATCCTGGAGAAGGCGGGCATTGATGCCAACCTGCGCACCGAGAAGCTCGCCGACGAGCAGCTCAGCAAGATCGTGGCGGTCATCCAGCAGGGTGGCTACGTCATCGAGGGCGATCTGCGCCGCGAGATCGGCCTGAACCTGAAGCGATTGATCGGCATCAAGAGCTGCCGCGGCAGCCGGCACGTCAAGGGCCTGCCCGTCCGCGGCCAGCGCACCCAGACCAACGCCCGCACCCGCAAAGGCCCGCGCAAGACCGTTGGCGTCGTCCGCAGCAAGGAAGCCAAGACCGGCAAGGTGTAATCGAGTTTTGAGGTAATCATATGGCTGAAGAGAAAGACAAGAAACCCGTCGCCAGGGAACCGAAGGCGGCCAAGGAAACCAAGCCCGGCAAGCCCGCCGCCGAGGGCGCGGCGAAACCTGGCGCCGAAGGCAAGCCCGCCGCGGCCAAGAAGGAGGCCGCGCCTGCCGCTCCGGCTGTTGCGGCGCCGCCCACGGTCGAGTTCATCCTTGGCGAGGAAGCCAAGCCGATCAAGGTCATCAAGGCCAAGGGCGCGAAGAACATTCACACGGGCATCGCCCACGTGATCGCGACGTTCAACAACACCAGTGTCACGATCACCGACATGCAGGGCAACATGCTCTCTTGGTCGAGCTCCGGCCGCGTCGGCTTCAAAGGCTCGCGCAAGAGCACGGCCTACGCCGCGCAGGTCGTGGCGCAGGACGCCGCGCGCCATGCGATGGCCCACGGCATGAAGGAAGTCGAGGTCCACGTCAAAGGCCCCGGCTCCGGTCGCGAGAGCGCCATCCGCGCGTTGCAGGCCGCCGGCCTGGAGATTTCGGTCATCAAGGACGTCACCCCGATCCCGCACAACGGTTGCCGCGCGCCGAAGAAGCGCCGCGTTTAGTCAGAGAGGATTTTTGCCATGGCTCGTTATCGTGGACCCAAACAACGCATCAGCCGCCGCTACGGCGCGCCCGTCTTCGGCCCCCACAAGGTGCTGGAGAAGCGCGCGTATCCCCCGGGCCAGCACGGCCCGCGCTCGCGGCGCAAGCTCACCGACTACGCCCGCGGCCTCGCCGAGAAACAGAAGCTGCGTTACTGCTACGGGCTGCTCGAGCGGCAGTTCCGCCGCATGTTCGAACTGGCCAAGGCCCGCCGCGGCAACACCGCCGAAACGATGCTCCAGTTGCTGGAGACGCGGCTGGACAACGTCGCGTTCCATCTCGGTTTCGCGCTGAGCCGGTCGCAGGCCCGCCAGCTCGTCAACCACGGCCATATCAAGGTCAACGGCCGCGCGGTCAACATCCCGTCCTACAACGTGAAGGCCGGCGACGTCGTTGAAGTCCGTGACAGCGCCCGCTCGCGCCAGATGGTGGCGCGCGGCATGGAGTCGGCCACCGTCCGCACGGTGCCGGACTGGCTGTCGCTCAACAAGGAAGCGGTCAAGGCCAGCGTGCTGCGGATGCCGACGGCGGAGGAAATCCAGTCGATCGCCAACGTCCAGGCCATCGTTGAGTTTTACTCACGGTAGCCGTCAGCCATCAGTTTTCAGCAGAGTCAGTGGCCAGTCATCAGTAACCAGCAACAACAAACGCGAGTATATGGGCCGGACGACGGCCTGCTGAAACCCCGGCCACGGGTTGGCCGGCAGGCGCGGCGTCCGAGCCAGATCAAACTCGCAGGAGGAAGACATGCCAGTCCATCTCGGTCGTTTCGAAATGCCAAAGCGGTTGACGAAGGATGAACCCACCGCCACGGCCACCTACGCCAAGTTCATCGCCGAGCCTTTCGAGGCCGGCTACGGCCACACCGTCGGCAACTCGCTCCGCCGCGTGCTGCTCAGCTCGCTCGAAGGCACCGCTATCACCACCATCAAGTTCGATGAGTCGCTGAAGGCCTCGCACGAGTTTGCCGCCATCGCCGGCGTCGTGGAGGATGTCACCGACATCATCCTCAACCTCAAGAAAGTGCTCCTGAAGTCCCACACCAAGGAGCCGCGCCAGATCCTGCTGTTGGCCAACAAGGAGGGCGACATCACCGCCGCCGACATCCAGGCGGACAACACCATCGAGATCGTCAATCCCGGCCAGCACATCTGCACGCTGGATAAGAAGATGAAGTTCGAGGCCGAACTGACCATCGAGGTCGCACGCGGTTTCCGGCCCGCCGAGAAGAACAAGAAGGTGGACGCCCCCATCGGCTTCATTGCGATTGACTCGATCTTCTCGCCCGTGCGCCGCGTCCGTTACGCGGTCGAGAACACCCGCGTCGGCCAGCGCACCGACTACGACAAGCTGATCACGGAGGTCTGGACCGACGGTCGCATGACGCCCGACGATGCGTTGGTGCAGACCAGCCACATCCTGCGTCACCACCTCGACGTCTTCTGCGACTTCGGCAGGGAGTCGGTCGAGTTCGAGGTCGCGACCGAGAAGATCAGCGACGAGAATGTCCGCCTGCGCAAGCTCCTCAACATGTCGGTGAACGAGATCGAGTTGAGCGTCCGCGCCGCGAACTGCCTCAACAACGCCAACATCACCAGCGTCGGCCTGCTCGCCATGAAGACCGAGGCCGAGATGCTCAAGTATCGCAACTTCGGCAAGAAGTCGCTGACCGAGATCAAGGAGAAGCTCTCCACCCTCGGCTTGGACCTCGGCATCAAGTTTGACCCCGCCCTCATGGAGGTCCCGGCGGAAGCACCGGCCGCAGCCGCTCCTGCTGAAGAGCTCGCGAAGGAGTAAAAGGATCCAGCCTCATGCGTCATCGCAACCTCACCATCAAACTGGGCCGCAAGGGCGAGCATCGGAACATGATGCTGGCCAACATGGTCAGCGACCTCATCCTGCGCAGCCGCGTCACCACGACCCTGGCGAAAGCCAGGGCCGCGCGCCGGCTCGCCGACAAGATGATCACCCTCGGCAAAAAGGGCACGCTTCACCACCGCCGTCAAGCGTTGGCGACGCTGCATCGCAAGAACGCCGTGGCCAAGCTCTTTAAGGACGTGGCCCCGCAACACACCGGCCGCAACGGCGGCTACACCCGCATCATCAAGCTCGGCGCCCGCATCGGCGACGCCGCGCCCACGGCCATCATCGAATGGGTCGAGCCAACGGGCGCCACGCCCGCCCCGGCTCCCGAGCCGGCCAAGGCTGAAGAAAAGACATCCTGACCGGCATCACGTCGGCGACATAAACCGAAACTTGTAGGGGCGGCCTCCGCGAAAACGGGGCCGCCCCTCTTCGTTGGCGCGGACGGATGGGATTTGGATTCTCCTGACTGCGCTGAAAGCCGGCTGAAAGTCGGCGTTGCACGGTGCGTGTTGCTGGTCTGGGGTTCGCTCGCACGACGGGGAAATCCGATGACAGCAGACAACACAGGCGGATTATCAACTTCCCCGCCTGTCGCCGACGTCGAGCGGGACGCGGGCGACATGGGCTGCGGGGTGATCTTGATGGAACTGCACCAGCGGTTCATGGCGTTGGAACCCGGACGGGTGATGAAACTGATCGCACGCAGCCCCCGGGGTGCCGATGGAGATGCCGGCGTGGCGCCGGTTGAAGGAATTGATGGACAGCTTTGCGAAAGCTGTGGGCAATATCTTCGTCTGCACGCCCTGCTTCAACAAGCGAAAGCTCAACACCACCCTCCTCGTGCCCGGCGCCGTCATGGTCGGTGGCGCCAGCCTCGTTGAGTTCCTCTCCGACGGCAGCCCCTGCGCCAG
>DYDC01000080.1 GCA_020718125.1 Methylacidiphilum sp.
GCACGCCTCTTCAAAACCGCCCACCGCCACCGTCGTCAGCAGCATCCACTCCAGCGGCTCCACGCCCGCCGGCGCGCCTCGCTATTGCGCCAGCACCGCCCACAGCTTCACCGGCGGCGCCCCTCTCATGCTCTCCGGCGGCAACAACACCACCTCCCCAAACCGCACCGCCACCCGCGCCTCCTGCGGCACCCGCCCCGGCCGCCCCGGACGCCCCGGCACCGACACCCTCACCTCGCCCGCCAACGAGAGGCAACGGGGTCAGGTCTCAACATCAGACATTCGGTGACTGAATGAACGACGAAGAGCTTCAACTGCGATGGCGGGGGCGGTCCGCGCACGAGGATGCCGAAGCGACGGTTTCGAGACAATCCACATGTCTGATGTTGAGACCTGACCCCGAACGCAAGGAATGTTTCCAGCGCGCCGTCGCCTCGAAGCGTTACGAGTCGGCGCTCCACTTCAACGGCCAGCGCAAACGCCACTACGCGCTCAACAACGACCAGGAATACTTCGCCGAGGCCAGCGAGGCGTTCTTCGGCGCGAACGACTTCTACCCCTTCGTCCGCGCCGAACTCAAAGAACATGACCCCGCGCTGTTCGAACTGCTCAAGAAACTCTGGGGCGTGAAGTAAGGAGGGCGGGCGCAAAAGACACGGTCACCAAATGAGCGGGACGGTTCCCAGTGGGGAGCGCACGCGCCCTCGCGTGCCATGACGGGCGCCCCCGCCCGTCACCGGGCGCTGTCACTGGGCGGTTGAGTCGGTGCAGAACAGCGCCATCGGCGGGGCGCCGATGGCCGCACGCGAGGGCGCGCGCGCTCCCCTTTCTTGTTTCTCGCGCCAGGACATTCTAACATCCCGGCCCATGAAGACCCCGCTCTCCTCCTGCTTCGCGGTCTTTACTGCGTCGTTGCTCGCCGCATCCGCCGCCGATGACAAACCCGTGCCACGCGGATTGTCAATCCCGCTGATTGACCTCGACGCGCAGACGCGGCGGCAGGTCGTCGTGGACCGCGAGGCCGGGCAGTATCCCGGCCACGTCACGACCGTGCTGCTCGAAGACAAGAAGACCATCATCGCGGTCTATCCCAAAGGCCACGGGCGGGGCGCGATCGTGATGAAGCGCAGCACCGACGGCGGACCGGGAGGCAAGGGTGGCGGCAAGGGCCGTGGCTGGGGCCGCGGGCGTGGTGGTGGTGGCGGCGGCTGGCGTTGCGGCTGTGAACTGGTCGGCGGGCAGCAAGGCGAGATGCTTGTTGTGAAGCACACCGACGGGATGACGTTCATCCTCGCGGGCGACTTGCCGCAGGATGAGCTTCAGGAGATTGCCGACAGCATCCGCCAAGCGGGAAAATCCGGCTTATGAAACCGACACTGATGCGGATCGCCAACTGGCTCCTTTACGTGGGCTTCTGTGCGTTGATTGGAACAGGATGGCTGCTCGAATTCCGTCTTCTTCCCGGCAGCCGCGGGGGACGCGGCTTGGAACTGCTGGGCTGGGGCCGGCACGACTGGGGCGACCTGCATTTCTGGACCGCCTGCGCCGTGGTCGCCCTTACCATCGCGCATTTGGCCCTGAATTGGGCGTGGGTGCGGAAGGTGGCCAACGACAACCGCCGCTGGCGGATGCTTGCCGGCTTCGGCGTCGGGCTGGCGCTCATTGCCGCGTTCATCTTCCTGCCCATCACGCGGCGTGAAAGCGGGGAAGGCGAAGACCATGGTTCGGAACACGGACAACGAACCACCGGCAGGTGAGCCGTTGCAAGTTCGTTTGGAGTCAGGACGGGCCAGACACGCAGATTGACAGCAGGTCTTTGGAACGGGCAAACTCGTTGCAGAAAGGAACTAGCCCATGTTCGCCGCAAAGATCGTCTCCGTGCTGACGTTTCTCTTTTTCGGCTGAGCTGCCACTTGCGGAGCGGTCGCTCTGCTCAAAGGGAACTCACCCACCGGTCTGCTCGCCATGCAGGCGCATTACGTGGTCGCCAGCATCGGATTGCTGCTCAGCTTGGTCACCGCGGTGATGGTCTGCCGACTGAAGCCGCCTCAGCGAAGCTGATCGTGCCCCGAGTCGTTTCTGAATCGCAGCAGCCAAAGTGTATGGCTGCCCTTTCTATCACTCCAAGTAGCCGTGCTTTTTCAGGAACGCTTCCAACTGGCCCGTGTCGAAATCGCCCAGCACCAGCCCGTCCACTTCGACGACCGGCACGCAGCCCTGGCCGCTCAGGTCTATCGCGCGCTGCCGCGCGGTGGAGTCGCTGCCGACGTCACAGGTCGTGTATTTCCATGCGCGCTCATCGAGCCACACCTTCGCTTCCTGGCACCAGCCGCACATGGGCCGGCTGTAGAGCGTGATTTGTTTCGGCTGCTTGAGGACGTTCATGTGATCCGTTCGGTGTTACGCTTGCGCGTGCGGTTTTCTGGCCGCCGGCGAGCATCGCGGCAGCCTTCTCGACCACGCGCTGGATGTTCTCTTCTGTCACGGGGCTTTTGCTCTTGATCAAGCCGATGGCGCTCAGATCGAAATGGGCGAAACGATACAGCTTGGCGTTCTCGAACGTCCGCCGTGAGCACGCCTTCGGGCAGCCGTCCATCAACAGCACGCGCGTCGCGTATTCGGCCTTGAATGTGATGTCCGCGTCGCGCGCGCCGATGCCGGCCATGCACGACATGCTGGCGATGCCCTTACGGTCCATCCGTCGCGCGGCGCGGTCGGTCAACTCGCCCACGTCGGCCGCGCCGCCGCAGACATAGACCGCGCGGGTTTCTTTGGTTTCCTTGATCTCCATATTGTCGGTGCCGCCTTTCGTTCACGTTGGATTGGCCTGTTTAGTGATGGCAACCGCCTCCGCCATGATGCGTGCAGGCGTTCTCCAGACCAATCTTGGGCAGGCGGCCTTGGTTGAACTGCGCCACGGCGTCGGCCACCGTCTGCGTGGGTGAGTGATACACGGTGATGCCGGCCCGCTGCAAACCGTTCACCGCGCCCGCGCCGATGCCGCCGACAATCACCGCGTCCACTTGCCGGCCGGCCAGCGCCCGCAGTGGGCTACAGGCCCCGTGGACGTGGTCCTGATCGCGGTTCGTCAACGGTTCCACAGTCATCGTCTCCGAATCCACCAGCACAAACAGTGGCGCGGAGCCGAAATGGCCATACACCACGCTGTTCAGCCCCTCGTTTTCTGCCACAGGAATACAAACTTTCATGAGTGTCTATTCACCTTTCTCCCGCTTGTCGGCGGGCGCCGACTTGGTTGCACAACGAGCCGTCCCGGTATGTGCTTTTCTGCCGCAACAACCGCCGCGCCCCGCCCAGTGTCGCCGCGCGGCGCCGTGGCGATGTCCGCAACCACAAGGGCCTCGCCCCGTTCCTTGCCACGCTTGCGTCAGTCCTGTTCCATCACCTTTTGACATGTTCTCTTTTCCTTCGGTTCGATTTGTTTTTGCTTTCACCGCCACGGTTCCGCCTTCCAACCGGAGCGCATTGCCGTGAATCAGCTCCTCAGCCACCTTTTCCGCGCCGCAGCTTCCTGATAAAGCCCCTCTAGATCGGCCAGCCGCAACGATTCCACCTCGTCGAGCGTGAGCGTCAACTGCTCCAACTCGATCATAGGAACGCCCCGCGGCTTGAAACAGACCGCTGCAGGCGGATTACCAACGTGTCTCAGGCAACAGGGTCTTGGCATGGATGCGAACTGCAATTCATGGTTATGAGCATGTGTTCATAACGATTACCGGTCAAGCGTCATTTCCAGGTGGATGACGTAACAACAGGACGCTGTAAGAGAGATGCCGAGGTCGCGCAGTTCATAGATTGGATGCTGCCCACACTGCATGCCGTCCGAGATGACGAGCCGCTGCGGGTCCTCGGCGCGGATCGCACCGACGATCTTCTGCACGGTTGAAGCCCAACTCGCTGATAAGCTCGAAGTCCTCCTCCACGAACGGCTGCCGCTTGGTGACGTAGAACTTCTCCAGCAGATTGAACCCGCGCCAACGCGGCAACTTCTTCGCGCTGGCTGGCGGCAACGGCTTCGGCTTCCTGGTCCGCGTCGCTTTCTCGGCGGCGTCGAGGGAAACGGAGACACACAGCACGGAAGCCGTGACGATGGAAGCAAGCAATCGAATCATGCCGCGCTGCATACCCCGGCAACGGCCCGCGATCAACGCTGCTCGCTTCGGGCAACGTCAGCAGGGCCTGTCGCGGTCCGGCTCGCCGCAGCCGCGGAGGATTTCGGCGCGCACGACGTCGCGCAGCTTCACGGCGGCGGCCCAATCGCTGCCTTCGGGCGCGATTGACTTGCCGACCGTGATGCTGATCGGGACGGGACGGGGAAACCAACTGCCGTCGCGCATCATCGAGCGCGCGCCACGGATGACGACCGGCACGACCGGCACGACGGCCTGCGCCGCCACCGCGAACGCCCCCATCCGAAACGGCAGCAGGCCCGCTTCGCGCACAAACGTGCCTTCCGGATAGAAGATCATCGAGCGTCCGGCTTGGGCTGCCTGCGCCAGCCGTGCCGCGTCCCGCGCGCCGCGCTGGAGGTCGAATCGTTCCACAAACTCCACGCCAAGACGCCGCAGGAAAATGCGCGCGATGAATGAACTCACCAGTTCGCCTTTCGCGACGAAGCTGAACGGCCGACGCAGCGCCGCGAGCAGCAGCAGGCTGTCCGCGTAGCTGCTGTGGTTGGCCGCCACGATGCACGGCCGTTCAAGCGGCAGGTTCTCCAGCCCGCGCACGGCCAATCGAAACCGCGCGCACGCCAGAAACAGCCGCGCCATCGCGCCGCTGAAACGCCAGCACCATGCCGGGCGCGTCAGCAGCGCCGCCATGGGCCACGTGATGAGCGACAGCAGCACGAACCATGTCCACGCCCAGCTTGCGGCAAGCGTGTCCGCAATCTGGCGCGCGCGCCGCCGCAGTTGCGGGCCGGCGCCGATCCAGAGCAACCGGGCCTTCTTCCACCACGCTGGCGCAGCCCGCTGTGATGGCCCGCCGTGCTCGTAAAGCCTGCGGCAGGCCGAGCGCCGGATTTTGCCGCTGGAGGTCTTCAGCACGCTGTGCGGCGGCACAAGCATCACGTCGTCGGCGGGCGCCTCGATCAGGCCCACGGCGAGGTCGTTGATCTGGCGGCGCAGCGCGTCCTGCGAGGCGGGATCGCTCTCGCGCGTTTCGGCCATCACCACCAGCCGTTCGGTGCCGGTGCGCGGGTCGGGGCTGCCGAAGACCGCGACGCTGCCTTTGCGGATGCCGGCCAGCGCGCCCGCGGCCTGCTCCAGTTCGTAGGGATAAATGTTCCGCCCGCCGCGGATGATCATCTCCTTCGCGCGGCCGGTGATGAATATCTCGTTGCCGACCACGTAGGCGAGGTCGCCAGAGTCGAGCCAGTCGCCGACAAACAGCCGCCGCGTCGCCTCCGGGTTTTGGAAGTAACCGCTGGTGGCAGAGGGGCCTTTGAACAACAAGCGTCCTTCCTGGCGTTCACCCACCTCGTGGCCCGCGTCATCCACGATGCGGATCTCGTGGCCGGGCAGCGGCACGCCGCAGCCGACGACGTTCAACGCAGCCGTGGCGTCGGCAGGGGCGGGGACAGCGCGCCCCGAACGGGCGAGCGGCCCGCGCTGGATGCGGTCCACGACCGGCCCGCGCCCCGGCGGCGTGAACGCCAGCCCGACCGAACACTCCGCCAGCCCGAATGCCGGCGACATAGCTTCGGGATGGAAGCCGTATTTCGCGAATCGCTGCTGGAAGCCGCGGATCGTGTCGGCGCTGACCGGCTCGGCGGCGTTGAGCGCCACGCGCCACGAACCCAGGTCGAGTCCTTCGAGGTGGCGGTCGTCGAGCTTGCTCAGGCACAGCTCGTAGGCAAAGTTCGGCGCGGCCGAGAGCGTGCCGCGGTGGCGATGGATCGCCTGCAACCACCGCTGCGGGCGCGCGAGGAACGCCAGCGGCGACATCAGCACCATCGGGCAGGCGAAATAGAGGCAGCCCAGCCACGTGCCGATCAGCCCCATGTCGTGGTAGAGCGGCAGCCAACTCACCGCCACGTCGCGCGAGGTGATCTGCATGGTCTTCCCGAACGCGCGGATGTTGGCGAGCAGGTTGGCGTGCGTGAGCATCACGCCCTTCGGGTCACCCGTGCTGCCGGAGGTGTATTGGAGGAACGCGAGGTCCTGCGGCTTGAGCGGCGGCGGCTCCCATTTCCCCGCGCCTGTTGCCGCCAGGTCAGCCACCGTGAGCACCTCGCGCAGCGAGCCGGCGCCGGCGCGCAGCACTTTCGCCAGCGGTTTCGCCTCGGCCACCGTGATCAGGAACATGGCCTGCGCGTTCGTCAGGATCGCCACGTGACGGCGCAGGTGTTCCTCAAGCTGCGACGGCCTTCCCGGTGGATACATCGGCAACGGCACGCCGCCGGCCAGCAACGCGCCAAAGAACGCCAGAAAGTAGTCGCGGCTGGTCGGCAGCATGATGGCGACGCGCCCGCCGCGTTCCAAGCCGCGTTGCACAAGAGCCGCCGCCACCGCACCGGCCTCGCGGCGCAGCGCCGCGCAGGTGATCTCCTCCTCTTGGTGGCCGTCACCGTAAAGATGGATGTGAAGCCTGTCTGGATGCGTGGCCACGTGCCAGTCAAGCGCCTCCACCAACGTCGTCGCGTTATCTGGCGCAGTTGATGCGGCCTCTTGCGCCACTTCGCGAATCTCCGCGGCGGCTGGCGCCACAGGTTCCCCCGAAACCGCGCGCAAGAGACGCAGCAGGTCGCGCGGCGTCTCTGCTGTCACCAACGCCTGCTCCGGCAGCGTCACCGCGAACGCGCGCTCGACGCGCAGCAACAGTTCCGTGCGACTGAGGCTGTCGAGGCCGAGGTCGCGCTCCAACAGGCTGTCGAGCGTCACCTTTGCCCCGACGCTGCGTCGGGGTTGCGATTCGCGGACGAACTCCTCCACGACCCGCAACACGGCGGCGGCTGGATCGGTATCCGCTTTCACGCTTAACGCTCCACGTTCTTCGCCGCGTGTTTCACGATGAACTCGACGATGGGTGTCGGGTCCGCCAGCCCGTGCGGATGGTGGCTCACGCCCGGCTTGCCGACGAGTGTGATGTCCCCGCCGGGTTTCTTGTAGCGCTCCGCGACGGTGCCGGTGTTTTCATCCCACGGCGCCACGTCGGCGTTGGCGAACGCGCCGAAGAACTCGCCCCGCCCCGCCCGCGGTTTGCCGGGCAACGCCTGCTTCGGCGCGACGACGAGCGCCGGTTTGCCAGCGACCTCGAAGTCGTAACGGTCGAAGCCGTTCCATTCGCTGCGTTTGCCGGGGAAGGTGCGGGCGACGATGTGAGGAGGCGGATCGCCCGCTGGTTTCGCCAGCCTGCGGATGTGTTTTTCCAACTCTGCCGCTTTCGCCCGCGCCTCGGCCAGCGGCAGGCCAATCTTCATCGCCGGCCGGATGCCGCAGTTCATCCCGTAGCACGCGATGACGTAGTCCGGCTCGGTTTGCGCCAGCGCGCGCTCCAGCCGCTCGTGCGGGTCGGGCCGCGGGAACTTGCCGCCGGCGTGGCCTTCCTCTGAAAGTCCGGAGACCGTCTCGCTCGGCAGGCCGACGTTGATCACTTCGAGTTGCCG
Source organism: Methylacidiphilum sp. (assembly GCA_020718125.1). GTDB lineage: Bacteria > Verrucomicrobiota > Verrucomicrobiia > CAIQCK01 > CAIQCK01 > JACRKA01. The sequence continues at coordinate 7,628 of DYDC01000080.1, forward strand.
TTCAGGCTGGCGGGTCACCAGCCACGTCTCGATGAACTCCACGTATTGGCCGCCGTAGATGATGCTGTCGCCGAGGACGACGACGCGGCGGACCTCCGGCGGCAAGGGCGCGGCACCGGCGATGACGCTGACGAGCAGGGAAAGGACGAGAAGCCATCGTTTCATGGGGCGGAGCGTAAGGTTTGCTTTCGCCGGAAGCAATTCGGTTGTATTGGTTGGCAGGCGCTTGATATAAGGCAACGCAGACTTGGCACGAGCAACACCGTGAAAACCTTCGTTACACTCCTTGTCGCGTTTTTCATGCTCATCTCGGCGGTGTTCGTCGCCGTCGGCACGGGGATGGCCTGGCGCCAGCACCGGAAGATCACCACCTACGAACCGGCGGCCGCGACGGTGCTCTCTACCCGCATCGAGCGTCACGTCTCGCACAACAAGCACGGCACCAGCGTCACCTGCAAACCCATCGTCAACTACCGTTACGAGGCCGGCGGGAAGACCCGCGAGTCCGGCGTCGTCCTCCCGATCTCGCAAAGCTCAAGCCATTCCTGGGCGCGCTCGATCACGGACCGCTACAAGCCGGGCCAGCGGACGACCGCCTACTACAATCCCGCGAATCCATCGTCGGCGTTCCTGCTCCGGCAATACACGTTCTTCCCTTACCTCTTCATCCTGTTCCCGATGATCTTTTTCGCCGGCGCCATTGGCGCGGCCGCCGCCGCCGGGTCGTCCTCAGACCCGGTCCCGCCCGCGCCGCAGCCGGACGGATGGTTTGCCATCCGCCCCAGGCTGCGCGTCGCGGACAAACGCCGCCGCGTGTGGCTCGTCGCCGTCCTCTGGTGCGGCGTCGGCGTGGCGGCGTGCGGGCACTACTTCAGCGTCGCGGCGCGGCCTTATGAGACGGCGGCCATCGTCGCGACCGCCATCTACGCCGCCCTCGGCTGCGTGCCGCTCGGCCTCGCGATCTACTACGCGCTGCTGCGCCGCCACGTCCGTGACGCGACGTTGCTGCTCAACACCCGGCGCATCAGCGTCGGCGACCAGATCACCGCGCTGGTCGAGCAGCCGCTGCTGGCCGACCTGTTCATCGAGGAACTCAGCGCCGCGCTGGTCTGCGAGGAGACCGTCAAATACCAGTCCGGCGGCAAGACGCGGTTCGAGACCAAGACGCGCCACGAGGACCGCGCCGTCATCCTCCAGAAGCATCCCGGCCGCGCCCGCGAGACACTCTCGGCCCAGCACGCGTTCACCGTGCCGGGCGACCAGCCGCCCAGTTCGCCGCCTCAGCAGAAGGACTATCCGCGCTTCGCGTGGCGCATCGAGGTAAAGACGCGCATCGCCGACGGCCCGGACTATCGCGCCAGGTTCCCCATCGCCGTGCAAGCCGCACACGGAGAAACCCCATGAAAACCGCCATCCTCATCCTTGCCGCAAGCGCCGCCGCCTTTGCCGACGACGACAGCAACCGGCCGCGCTGGCGCGGCCCGCTCGACAACGAGGAATACGGCGACCCGTCGAACTACCTCGAACGCGCGCGCGAATCGCAGCGGCAGTCGCGCACCACACGCTGGGCTGCCTGATGAAACGAAAGGCACACATGGAATGGATCATGATCGTTGGCGCCGTGGCCGCCGTGGCGGCGTTTCTGGCGTTCAAGCGCACCGACTCGCTCAGCGACGAGGACGCCCGCGACTATCTGAAACAGGGCGCGAAGGTGATTGATGTTCGCAGCGCCGAGGAATACCGCGAGCGCCACCCGCCGGACACCCTCAACATCCCGCTGAGCGAGCTGGCGCAGCGCATTGGCAAGGAGGTTCCCGACAAGTCGGCGGTGCTGCTGGTGCATTGCCTCAGCGGCGGGCGGAGCGGCGTCGGCGCGCAGTATTTGAAGCGCATGGGCTACACGAAGGTCTTCAACCTCGGCTCGCTCGCGCGGGCCGGGAAGATTCTTGGCCAGGGCGGGAAGTAGGCGGTCGCAGGTCTTCTAAGAAGGGGGGCGCAACTTGACACCCGCGCCAAGTCCCGAAAGGGACGGTCGAGAATAGCCCGGCGTTTCAACGCC
>DYDC01000081.1 GCA_020718125.1 Methylacidiphilum sp.
GTGATGGCAGAGTCCCGTAGGGACGACAGAAGGCCGCGTTGCACGAGTCGGATTCCGCCGCCCCTGACGGGGCTTGTCCCTTGTTGCCAGCCCACCCAGCGTTGAAACGCCGGGCTATTCTCGACCGTCCCTTTCGGGACTTGGCGCGTGTGTCAAGTTGCGCCCCCGGCGGACTGAGCGCCAGACTGGGCATTGACCACGGGGCAGCGGCAAGATAGAGTTCGCCACAGCCATGCAAGTTTTCATCAGCTACGCGCATAAAGATGAGGCGATCGCCAAGGAAATCAGCTCGCAACTTTCTGAGGCGGGCTTGAAGGTGTGGTTGGGAGCCCGGGAACTGTTGCCGGGCGAGAACTGGTCCTTGGGGGTTGGCAAGGCGCTGGAACGGTCGAATGCAATGGTGGTGCTGTTGTCCCCCGACGCCGTGAAGTCCGAGGTAGTGCGCCGCGAGGTCGCCTTTGCGCTGGCATCACCGCGATATGAGGAACGCGTCGTGCCCGTGGTGATTCGCCCCACCAAGGAAGTCCCATGGTTCCTGGCGAGGCTCCAAGCGATTCAAGGCTTTGGCGGCAGTCGCATGTCGAAACAGATTGCTCAGAAGATCGCAGATGCTCTGAAGAAGAAGGAAAAAGGAGAGGAGTCCGAAGAGAGCATTCTGGGCACAGCCAAAGCCGCTCACGCATGAGACGCGGCCGCAAATCCCTTCCCAAGGAAGTCTTCGTGTCTCACGCCCATCAGGACCGGGCGTTCGTCGCCAAGCTCACCGGGCTGCTGCAAAGACACGGGATCAAGTATTGGTATAGCCCGAAGCACATCGTCGGCGCCCAGCAGTGGCACGACGAAATCGGCAAAGCCCTGGCCCGCTGTGATTGGTTTTTGCTGGTGTTGTCACCGAACGCTGTGAAGTCGAAATGGGTGGCGCACGAATATTTCTACGCGCTGAACGAGGATCGTTACGTGCAACGGATCGTTCCCGTGTTTTACAAGCCGTGTCATTGGAAGAAGCTTTCGTGGACGTTGAAACGATTTCAGTGGGTGGACTTCGCAAAGAACCGGCCTGAGGCATACCGCGAGCTTCTGAAGATTTGGGGCCTGTAGAAATGTTGTTCTAGCAGTTGGGGAAGGGTCAACCCCTCGGAGCATGGAACTCAGCCAGAGGCCGTAGCGGTCCCATGACGAAGAGCACGATGCCCGCCGCGAGCAGCGGCAGGATGCCAAACCCGACGAATGCCGGCGTGTAACCGAAGGCATCAATCACCCGGCCGCTGAGCCACATGAAGAGCATTCCGCCCAAACCCGACCCAAGACTGGCCAGTCCCCAGATCGAGCCGACCATGTTCTTGGGAAAGACATCGGCCGGAAACGCGAGCGCGTTGGCGCTGTAGCTGGTGTAGCCAAACGTCGCCAGCGACACCAACGCGATCGCCGCGGCGGCGTTGGCGCAGAACGCCGCGGGAATGGCTGCGGTCATCATCAGCGCGGAAACCGTGATCATCGTCTTGCGGGCCGCGTTCACACTCAGGCCGCGCCGCATCAGCAGTCCCGTGAACCATCCGCCCAGCAGGTTGCCGACGTCGGCGGTGACAAAAGGAATCCACGCCGTCTTTCCGATTCCGGCGGTGTCCATGCCGTGGACCGTGCTGAGGTATTTCGGGAACCAGAAGATGTAGAAATACCAAACCGGGTCGAGAAAGATTTTCGAGAGCATGAGGCTCGCCAGAAACCGCGTGCGGAGGAGTCGCCAGGGCGCGGCGGGCGGCGCTTGGACTTCCTGCCGGACGTGGGCCGGCGTGTAATACAACCACCACCAGCCTGCGAGCCACAGATAGCCCGTCACGCCGACGAGAACAAACGCGGCCTGCCAGCCGATTGTCAGCACCAGCGCGGCGACCAACGGCGGAGCGACGACAGCGCCGATGGCCGCGCCGCTGTTGAAAATTCCAGACGCCAGCGCCCGCTCGCGTGCCGGGAACCATTCAGCCACAACCTTCACGGCCGCCGGCCAGTTGCCGGCCTCGCCCATCCCCAACAGAAAACGAAACAATCCCAAACTCCACGGCCCGCGCGCCAGACCATGAAGCACAGCCGCCGTGGACCACCACGCCACGCACAGGCCGTAGCCCAGCCGCGTGCCCAGCCTGTCAACCAGCGGCCCCGACACGCCGTTCATCAGCGTGTAGGCCAGCATGAACGCCGACAGGATCAGCCCATACGTCTCGTCGCTCATCCGGAATTCTTCGGTCAACAGCGGCGCGACCACCGACAGCGTCTGCCGATCGAGGTAGTTGATTACCGTCGCCAGGAACGCAAAACCGATCATCAGCCAGCGGGCGCGCAGCACGGGAGGCGTCTGTTCGTTTGCGGGCGCGGTGGAAACACTCATGGTTGTAGCGCCTCGCGATCAAAAACCCATCCGGCCCCAGCCCTTGCCGCGGCCGTCCAGCGGCGGCAGACCGAGGAGTTCGCGTCCGAGCGTGACGTAGTAGCGGTAGTTCTCCAGCGGCGTGCCGTTCGGGATGCGGTGGTCCAGCCCGAACACCGTGCCGCCTTGCTGCATGAGCGGCTGCATCTTGTATTCGAGCTCGCGGCGGATTTCCTCCTTGCTGCGGCGGAGCACGTGTTTGTCTATCCCGCCGAGCAGCGCCAGCCGCGAACCATACTGTTTGCGAACCGCGACGATGTCCATGCCCGCCGCCGGCTCCATCGGATGCATGGCGTTGACGCCGCATTCCAGGAACGGCTCGATCACGGCCGTGAGATTGCCGTCGCTGTCGAGGTTGAACAGCCGGGTGCCGCGGTTGGAAAGCAGATTCCACACACGGCGGTAGTAGGGCTTGATGAACTCGCGCACTTGCTTCGGCCCGACCAGCGGCCCGGATTTGCCGGCGAGGTCCTCATGCACGAAAAGCTGGTCTATCGTCAGCGTCTCGGTGACGCGCTCAAACACGCGCACCGCCGTCGAGCCGATGGTGTTGAGGATGTCGTGCATGAGTTCCGGTTGCTCGTAGTAGGCCGTCGCGGCGACTTCCTCGCCCATCAACTCGCGAGCTATGTCCCACCCGCCCGGAATCCGGCCGACAACCAGCACGCCTTCACGCTGACGCTCGCGCGCCGTCTCGACCGCCCGCCAATCTATTCGCTCCTCGCTGAACTCAAACAGCGGTTTGAAACGCAGCCAGTCGTCCGCGGTCTTGACCGGAAAATCGAGCGGCAACGGCACGGTGGCCGTCGCCTTGCAAAGCTCCAGCGTCCGGCCGAGCGCATCGCGTTGCACCAGCGTCTCGGCGTCCTCGTAGATCGTCACCGGCGCGCCGAGCAGTCCCGTCTGGCCGCCGCACTCGACGTAGGGCACGTAGTCCCAATCGAACCCCGTCATGTCGAGTTCCTCCGGAGTCGCGCCCTGCTCGCGCCATTCCTTGTCCAGCCCCACAAGCGGCCCGAACAGTTCGCAGAACATCTGCCGCTCGCACGAGCCGAACAGGAGCAGCTCTAGGAATTGTTCGCGGTGAAATCGCATGGCTTGGTTGCGCGGAGTATTGCGCTGCCGCAACCCGATATCAACGCATCATCCTGCTCGCGCTACGACCGTGCTTCCCAAACATCACAGCCTCCGCTACACTCCGCGCGTCACTGAGGACATAGAATTATCGAATAGACAGAAACCAAAACTGATTTCGCGCAGCATTAGCTGCTGTCCGCCTCAAAACCTGGAAAGTTTGAACGAAAGACAGCGCTGGATGTGCGCCCCAACTGGGGCGCACTGAAAGCGTTCTTTCGTGGGCCCTTCTAGGTGCCTGAGGTGGGACGCAAGTAGGTGCGTCCCACTTTTGTTTCCGGACACCAAGGTTCCCACGGAGGACAGTCAACAGACAGGGCTGATTCGCGCGCGAGCGAACAGCCATGCCGCGTATCTTCGACAACATCGCGCAGGAGCTTCTGCCTGCTCTTCGGCAGACGCTCGAACTCTCCAATCGTTCCGACTTCTGCGTAGGCTACTTCAACCTGCGCGGATGGAAGGCGATTGACGAACACATCGAGAAATGGCCGGGCGGAGAGGGCCATCAATGCCGCTTGCTTGTCGGGATGCAGCGGCTTGAAGAAGCGGAGCTTCGTGAAGCGCTACAGCGCGTCCGGCGGGGCGAACTTTTGGACAACGCCGTCGCCCGCCAGATGCGCGAGCAAGCGGCGAAGGCGTTCAAAGAGCAACTCACCTGGGGCTGCCCCACTGCGGACGACGAGGCGGCGCTGCGCCGTCTCTCTGGCCAGCTTCGCGCCCAGAAGCTCGCCGTGAAGTTGTTCCTCGCCCATCCGCTCCATGCCAAGCTCTACCTCCATTTCCGCTCCGACCCAATCAATCCGATAGTCGGTTATCTCGGCAGCAGCAACCTCACGCTCGCGGGACTCAGCGGACAAGGCGAGTTAAACGTGGACGTGCTCGACTTAGACGCCGCGCAAAAACTGGCGGACTGGTTCAAAGACCGTTGGGACGACCACTGGTGTCTCGACATCACTGCGGAACTCGCCGACATCATTGACCAAAGCTGGGCGCGGCCCGATCTGCTTCCGCCCTACCACATCTACCTCAAGATGGCCTGGCACCTTTCCGAGGAGGCGCGGGAGAGCCTGCATCTCTTCAAGTTGCCGAGACAGTTGCACGAAGAACTCTTCCCTTTTCAACGCGCCGCCGTGCTCGTTGCGGCTGGACATCTCGAAAAACGCGGCGGCGTTTTGCTCGGTGATGTCGTTGGCCTCGGAAAAACCTTCATGGCGACGGCACTTGCCCGCTTGATGGAAGACCGCCACGATTTGCAGACCCTCATCATTTGTCCACCGAATCTCGTTCCGATGTGGAAGGACTACCGCGAACGCTACGGCCTGCGCGGTCGCGTCATGTCTCTTGGCAAAGTGGTGCAAGACCTGCCGCAACTTATCCGCCACCGAATGGTGATCGTGGACGAAAGCCACAACCTCCGAAACCGCGAAGGCCAACGCTATCAGGCCATCCGCGATTACATCGCCCAAAACGCCGAGTTCACTGTTCTGATTTCCGCCACGCCATTCAACAAGGAGTTCAGCGACGTATCCAACCAGCTTCGTCTTTTCCTGTCCGACGACGATGATTTGAGCATCCGACCGGAACGTTGGTTGCGCGACTGCACTGCCGAAGAACTCGCGCAACTGCAAGTCAATCCGAAGACGCTGCGCGCCTTCGAGTGCAGCCCGTTCGCGGATGATTGGCGCGATTTGATGCGGCTCTTTCTCGTTCGCCGCACGCGCTCCTTCATCGAAAAGCATTACGCGGAGAAGGATGAAACTCGCGATCGTTACTTCATCACTTATTCCGACGGACGCCGGGCTTACTTTCCCAAGCGCGTGCCGCGCACCATCAAGTTCGACATAGACGAAGCCGATCCGCAGGATCAATACGCCCGCCTCTTTGCCCCGCCTGTGGTGGACACCATCGGCAATCTCCACCTTCCGCGCTACGGACTGCAAAAATACGTTCATCCGAATCCGCAGCCAGCGCCGGACGCTAACGAAACCGTCCTGCTCGCCGACCTAAATCGCGCGGGCAAACGCTTGCTCGGTTACGTCAAGACCAACCTTTTCAAGCGGCTTGAAAGCAGCGGCCATGCGTTTCTGCTGTCATTGCAGCGCCACATTCTCCGCAATCACATTCTGCTTCACGCGCTGGCCCACGCCAAACCGTTGCCCATCGGCACGCAACTTGGCGACATCCTCGACGTCACCGATGCGGAAGAGGCCGAGTTGTCGCTTGCGCTTGAGCAAACCTCCGGCGCGTTGCTCAACGAAGCCGACTTTGCCGCCCGTGCTACCGCGCTCTACCAACTGCTCGCAACAACTCAGCAAGCGAAATTCCGCTGGGTCCGGCCCGGCTTGTTCAACGACCAACTCGCCAAGCATCTTCGCGAAGACGCCGAAGCCTTGCGCGCCGTTCTCGTGCAAGCGGGCGAGTGGGATGCTGCGCGGGACGCCAAGCTTAAAAAGCTGCTCCGCCTCGTCATGCAAAAGCACAAGACCGACAAGGTGCTCATCTTCTCGCAGTTCGCCGACACGGTTCGCTATCTGGAAAAGCAACTCAACGCCGCAGGAGTCACCCATTTCCGCGCCGTCACTGGCGACGATCCCGACCCGACTGCCGCCGCATGGGCGTTCAGTCCGCGCAGCAACAAACGGAACATCTCTGCCGCCGATGAAATCCGCGTGCTGTTGGCGACCGATGTCCTGAGCGAAGGTCAGAACCTTCAGGACTGCGCCATCGTGGTGAACTTCGATCTGCCTTGGGCGATCATCCGGCTCATTCAACGCGCGGGCCGCGTGGACCGCATCGGGCAAGAGGCGCTCACTGTCACTTGCTACACGTTCCTGCCAGCGGATGGCGTGAACCTCATCATCCACCTCCGCGACCGGCTCCGTCACCGCCTGAAACAAAGCGAGGAAATCCTCGGCACGGATGAGGTGTTCTTCGACGAGGACATCGGCAAGACCAAGGCATGGCACGATCTCTACAACGAGAAGTCCGGCACGCTTGACGATCAGGACGACGAGGTTGACCTCGGCTCTTACGCGCTCGGCATCTGGCAGGACGCCATCAAAGACAATCCCGCGCTGCAAAAAGCGGTCGAGTCCCTGGCCGACGTTGTGTTCTCCGCCAAAGCCGCCCCGCCCGGCGCGACTCCCGGCGTGCTGGTGTTCCTCCGCACCGCCGAGGGCGCGAACGCCCTCGCGCGTGTGGACGCCACCGGCAAGCTCGTCTCCGAATCTCCCCGCGCCATCCTTGAAGCCGCCGCGTGCGCGCCCGACACGCCCGCGCTCCCACGCGCCGAGAATCACCACGATCTTGTCGCCATTGCTACCGACGCGGTAGTGAAGGAGCAGCCCGCGCACACCGGTGCGCTCGGCTCGCGCTCCGGTCCGAAATTCAAGGCTTACCATCGCCTCAAGGACTATTGGGCGAGTGTCGAGGGAACCTTGTTCGCAAAGCCGTTGGAAGCCCTGCCGCGCGCGCTGGAGGAAATGCTCAAAGGCCACCTCACCGAATACGCCCGCGATTCGCTTTCGCGAGAACTTCGCCAAGGCGTGCCGCCCGAACATCTGGCGCAACTCGTCCTCGAACTTCGGAACGAGGGCCGCCTCGTCATTCTCGACGACTCCGCGCCGCCCCCGCCGCCGCAGATCATCTGCTCGCTCGGCCTGCGCGCTGGATAACTCTATGCCGCTCAACATCAACAACACTCGCCAGCTTCTCCAGAACTTCGACTTCCGCCGGTTGTTCATCAACGAACTCGGCTGGAACAACCCGCCACATGCCCTCGCTCCAGCCGATGCTACCGCCAAAGGCGGCATTCGTTTCCGCCGCACACCCGTTGCCGTCTTGTCCGGCATTCACGTCTTTGAAATCACGACGCCAGACGGCACGATCCCCGATGCAAAGGCGCGGGCCGGCATTCACGCTGCTGTCGCCATTCTTGCCGCCGAAAACATCCTCATCTTCGTGGACGCTGCCCGCAGCAAAAGCCACTGGCATTGGGTGAAACGCGAAGCTGGGAAATCCCTCACTCGTCCGCACCTCTACATCAAAGGCCAGCCCGGCGATTTGTTCATCAGCAAACTTGCCGCGATGGTCGTGGACATTTCGGAACTCGACGGTCGCGGTCACTTGCCGCTAACCGTCGCAGCCAACCGCGTCAAAAAAGCCCTCGATGTCGAGCGCGTCACCAGACACTTCTACGACGAGTTCAAGAGAGAGCACACCGCGTTTTTGGGTGTGATAGATGGCATTCCCGTGAAAGCGGATGCTGAATGGTATGCCTCCGTGATGCTCAACAGGATGATGTTCGTGTATTTCATCCAGCGAAAGGGTTTTCTCGACGGCGACCACGATTACCTCCGCAATCGCCTCAACCGTTGCAAGCGGGAGAAAGGCGAAGACAAGTTCTATTCCTTTTACCGCTACTTCCTCCTGCGCCTGTTTCACGAAGGACTCGGCGGTAAGACCCGCCCCCCTGCGCTCGAAGCCCTTCTTGGCAGAATCCCATACCTCAACGGCGGCTTCTTCGACATCCACGATCTCGAAAAACCCGACCGCTATGGCAACGCCATCCGGATTCCCGACAAAGCCTTCGAGCGCATTTTCGATTTATTCGACCACTATGAGTGGGTGCTTGACCCGGAACGCACCGTCCGCAAGGCCGGTGACAAGGAGGAAATCAACCCGGATGTCCTCGGTTTCATCTTCGAGAAATACATCAACCAGAAACAGATGGGGGCGTATTACACCAAGGAGGACATCACCGAATACATCAGCAAGAACGCTGTCCTGCCGTTCCTGTTCGACGCCGCCCGGTCCAAGTGCAAGATCGCGTTCGAGAACCCTAACGGCCCGACGATTTGGGATTTGCTCAAGGCCAATCCCGATCGCTACATCTACCCCGCCGTCCGCCACGGCACCGCCTTGCCGCTCCCGCCTGACATCGCAGCCGGACTCGACGACGTTGCCAAGCGCACTAACTGGAACAAGCCCGCCCCGACTGAATACGCGCTGCCCACCGAAATCTGGCGCGAAGTCATCGCCCGGCGAAAACGGTGTGAGGAAATCCGCCGCAAGCTCGGTGCTGGCGAGGTGCGCGACATCAATGAACTCATCACCCTCAACCTCGACATCCGCCAATTCGCGCAGGACGTGATCGAGAACTGCGAAGGACCGGAACTGCTTCGCGCTTTCTGGGACGCTATAAAGAAAGTGACCGTCCTTGACCTGACGTGCGGCTCCGGCGCGTTCCTGTTCGCCGCGCTCAACATCTTGGAGCCACTCTACGAAGCCTGCCTTGTCCGCATGGGCGAGTTTCTGAATGACGAAGCCATCAAATACGATGCCGCCAAACTCAAATTCACCGAGCATGGCCTGCCGTTGCCGCCCCACAAGAAGTTCGAGGACTTCTCCCTGCTGCTCGACAGCGTCGCTGCCCATCCCAGCCCGCGTTACTTCATCTTCAAAAGCATTATCCTCAACAACCTCTTTGGCGTGGACATCATGGAAGAGGCGGTCGAAATCTGCAAACTGCGCCTGTTCCTCAAGCTCGCCGCGCAGGTCGAGCCGGACGCCGCCAAAGACAACCTCGGCATCGAGCCGCTGCCGGACATTGACTTCAACATCCGCGCCGGCAACACGCTCGTCGGCTACGCTACACGCGCCGAACTGGAGGCAGTCGCCAGCGGAGATTGGATTCTCAAGGGGCAGGTAAAGGAGGTTCTCGAAGCGGCAGAAGACGCGGCGAAACTTTATGAGTGCTTTCAGAAAAGCCAAGTTGAAGGCGACCAGAGCACTGCGGAGTTCAAACGAAAGCTGCGAGACAAATTCGACTACGCGCGCGCCAAGTGCGACCGGTTTCTAGCTGAAAGCTACGAACTCGGCTTGTCCAAGAAGCCGCAGAAGTTCGATGCGTGGCGAAAATCGCACCAGCCGTTCCACTGGTTTGTCGAGTTCTACGGCATCCTAAGCAAAG
>DYDC01000082.1 GCA_020718125.1 Methylacidiphilum sp.
CTGAAGACGCCGTTTGCGCCGACCCAGTTCGCCGCGTTTCAGCGCCAAAGCAAACTCGACGCCCACTCCATCGTCGCGGACCCGAAGTTCGTCAACGCCGCCAAACTCGACTTCCGCCTCGCTCCCGACAGTCCCGCGCGCAAGCTTGCTAACGGCGGGCCGGTTGGCTCGCGCAAGAGGCTGAAGGAGTAAGCGTGGATAACAGCGGCACTTTTCCTCGGTTCAGTTTGCGGGGCAGCATGCCCCGTTGCCTCGCGCCGATGAGTCAACCGTAAGTCCACCGCCCAGACTGCGGTCTGTCCCTGCCAGCCGCCGTCGTTCATTGTTTCCCGGCCCAGACGTAGCTGCCGTCTTTGCGCTGGTGGAAACGCTCGCGGGGGACGTTGAGTTTGCCGCGCACGGCGATGGCGCGCTTCGGCACGGTCATCTTCTTCTCCAACTCTTCCCACGGCACGGCGGGCGGGATGCCTGCGGGGACCGTTTCGTCGTTGATGGTGTCGCGGAAGAATCTGGCGAAGGCGGAGGAGGAGGGGTCGGCTTCGGGCATCAGCTTCGGCTTCTTGCCGCCGAGTTCGATCTTGTGAAGCTCGACGCGGTTGATGGCTTCGGCCACGACGGGCCACGCGGCTTGGATGCGCGGGTCTTTCCAGAGCGCGGCGCGCCACGGGTCGAGGGCGAGCGGGCCGCCGCCGGCTTTGTGTTCGAGATGCCACTCGGTTTTTTCGGCGAGCCAACCGCGGAAGGCGTTGGTCAGTTCCTGCGCGTAAGCGGCTGGGCCGGCGGTCCAGCGGTTAGCGACCTTCCATTGCTCGTCCCAGCGGCGTTTATAGACTGGCGCTTCGATGCGGCGGATGTGTTCGTTGTCGCGGATGGCGGCCAGTCGCGCCTGCCAGAGTTGGCGGCGTTCGGCGGGCCAGTCGGCCGGGATGAACGCGACGGCTTTGTCGAAGTCGCCGCCGGCGCGCGACCAGAAGCGGAAGGCGCGTTCGTGTTCCTGTAGCGGCGGAGGCTGGAATGTGGGAGGGGCCTCAACGCCCCGATTCTTTGATTCCACAGCCGCGGCAGTCGGGGCGCTGAGGCCCCTCCCACATTCAACGGCGGCATCGTCGGCCGGCAAGAGGCCGTAGGCGGCATAGATCAGCCAGTCCATTTCCTCCTGCAACGCGATCATGTCGGCGCGGAGTTGCTCGCGGCGGGCGGTGGCGGCGGCGAGGCGGGCGCGCAAGTCGTCGGTGGCGGCGAAGGCGGGCGCGAACTCGGCCGCGGCGGGGACGTGGCCGGGCAGCGAGGCGTTCCAGGCGTGGTAAGCCTCGCCGTCTTTCTCGAAAAGCTTGGCCAGCGCCAGCGATGGCATCTGCCGCCCTCGCTCCCAGCACGCTCGCGACAACGCCGTCAACCGCGAAGCCAGCCCGTTCGGCTTGCCGCGCAAAGCGTCGGCGATGGATGAGGGGACAGGCAACTGCTGGACTTTGCCTCCGGCATACTCGAATCGGTCGCGGTGCTCGTCTTCGCCAGCACCTTTGTTGAAACAAAGCTGCTTCAACCAGAAGAGCGCAACACCAGAGTTGAGAATTGAAGAGGCAAGATGCCAATCTCGCTCCCCAGCCTTCTGCGGAAGCTCGATAACAGGCGCGTGCTGGTTGAACACCCGGTCGCCTTCCGAAAGAACGGCGTGCAAATGCGTCGAGATGTCGGCGTAGGTAATCTGTTTCGTCATCGCTCGGCGGTGGTATTCACGAAACTCAAACCACTCCAACCCAGCCTCAAGCTGGGTCTTCTTGAACTGCGAACGAATCTCCAAGAAGGAGCGGAAAGGCTTCAAGTAAGCTGCGACCGCCGCATGAAGTGACGGTTTGGCTTCGGCACCCTCATACGGCCAGACCGTCAACGCAGTCAGATCCGGCTCGTAGTTGCGCAGGAGTTCACCCACGAGAAGCGGCTTCGCGAACCGCGGCTGGATGCCTAGTCGGCGAAGTGTGTCTGCACTGAGGTAGTAGATGTCGTTTGCTGATGAAATCGCATCGACGCCAACGCTCCCACCGAGGAAATCGGAGAGTGGCGCATGACAAGCTGCGTCAATGGCTGTCTTCGTCGGCGCGGCACCAACATCGAAACTCCAAGGCCACTTCGCCATATCTTTCCTGCTCCTATCGGCAACCGTGACCTGTGCGCTCGAAAACCCGGCATTGTCATGGTGTGCGGCAAGCGTGAGCCATACTTCGCTTCCTTCCGGAGGCGTTCGGAGATCACCGCCACCGGGAAGAATTGCGGCGACGCGGATCGGCACTTTCTCGTCGGGTCCGCGGTTCGCGCCGAAGACGATGCAGGTGGGCGTGCCGTGGCCGGGGAAGAGGAGGCCGGAGCAGTCCACGACTTTTTGCACGTCCACGGTGGGGAAGAAGTCTTCGACGAGCGGCTGGCCGAATTCGCGCTTGGCGAAGGCGTTGGAGACGATGAAGCCGAGTTGGCCGCCGGGTCGCAGCAGGCCGAAGCTGAGGTCGAAGAAGGGGCAGATGAGCAGGAATTTCCGGTGGCATACGCGCGCCCAACGCTCGCGGTAGAGTTCGCGTTTGACGGGGTTGCGAGCGGTGACGAAGGGCGGGTTGCCGACGATGAGATCGAAGCCGCCGGCGGAGGATGAATGTGGGAGGGGCCTCAGCGCCCCGACTTTCCGGTTCTTTGGCTCAGCCTGCGGCGTCGGGGCGCTGAGGCCCCTCCCACATTCCGAATGCCCACATTCCGAAGGCTGCGGCTCACGGTGGAAGATTTCGGCGAAGTCAATGTGCCAGGCGAAGTTGAAGGGGCTGTCGAAGTCGGCGCCTTCGAGGCGGCGGAGGCGGGGGTAGAAGTCGCTGGCGAACCGGCCGGCTTCGAGTTTCTGGAGGGTCTTGCGGTCGGCGGCGATTTTCTGGAGGGCTTCTTCGAGTTGCCGGGTCTCGGCGGCGATGCGTCGGCGTTTGTCGGTTTCGGAGGCGTTTTCGTCGAAGCCGAGCATGGCGAGCATGCCGGGGGTGGCGTTGGCGGCTTCGGCGCGGAGGCGTTTGAGTTCGTCCTCGATGACGCGCTGGCTGAGGTCGAGGCGGCGGGCGAGGAGGTCGAGGCGGAGTTTGCGTTTGCGGCCGGCCTTGCGCGCTCTGTGGAGGTCGGCGCCGAGTTTCTGGATGCGGGCGATGTCGTCGGCGTAGGCGGAGGCGCGGTCGGGGGCGATGACGGCGTGGACGCCGCAGACGTGGTCGAGGAGGCTGTCGCCGCGGTGGAAGTTCATCTCCAGGTTGGGCAGTTGGGAGATGCGGCCGATGGCCTGCTGGAACTGGGCGCGGTCGGCGACGAAGGGGTCCACGCCGAGGTCGTAGTCCACGACGAGGGAGAGCCAGAGGCGGAGGCGGCAGATTTCGATGGCTTGCTGCTGGATGTCCACGCCGTAGAGGCAGTCGGCGACGATCTGGGCCTTGGTGTCGTGGAGCCAGGCGGCGCCGTGGCGGCGGAAGGGGTCCACGTAGCCGTTGGCGGCGGCTTCGGCGACGCGGCGGAGGCTGACGAGTTCCTGGAGCAGGCCGACGGGGAACGCGCCGGAGCCGACGGCGGGGTCGCAGGTCTTGAGGCGGGCGACGAGTTCGGCGATTTGTTTGCCTTCGGCGGGGGTGAGGATGTCGCGGAGACGGATGAGTTCGTCTGGGTCGAGTCCGTCGGTGGCGTCAATCTCGAAGAGGGCGGTGAGTTTGGGCTGCCAGCCGTCGCCGGGGAGGTGGTTGAGGAGGTATTGGCGGAGGGATTCGCGGCAGATGAAGTGGACGACGATGCGCGGGGTGTAGTAGGAGCCGGTGGCTTTGCGTTTGTCGGGCGCGACAGCGTCGGGGTCGGCGGCCTCGGCGTGGAGGACGATGGACTCGAAGACCTTGCCGAGCATCTCGGGGTCCACGGCGACGTCTTGGTTGAGCGGGGTGTCTTCGCGGACGGTGAAGTTGAAGGCTTCGAGGAGTTGGTCGAAGACGGCGGCGAAGGTGGCGTTGCGGACGCGCAGGGGCGGGTTGTGTTTGCGGCGCAGGGGCGTGGGGGCGAACTCGTCGTCGTCGAAGAGGCCGCCATTGAGGAACGGGACGCCGGTGAGCCGGTCGCTGGAGCCGGGCGCGGAGGCGAGGGTCCAGAAGAGTTTTTCGAGGAAGTCCTCGTAGTAGGAGAAGTCGCCGGGGCGCTTGCGATGGGGCAGGAGGTTGGCGAGGAGGAAGTCGCGTCGCTGGTCGAGCCAGCCACGGTTCTGGAGGTAGTAGAGGAAGATGAGGCGTTCGAGGAGAAGCTGGGCGCGGCTGTAGGCTTCGGCGGGCTTGAGTTGCTGGCATTTCTCCAGATCGGCTTTGACGGCATCGAGGGCGACGTCGAAGCGTTTGAAGAATTCCTTGGTGAGCGGCTCTTTGTCGAAGGCTTTGGCCCAGGCTTTCAGCCAGCCGGCCGCATCGGCGCCGTCGTCATCGGGCCAGTGGAGGTGCGGCAGGTTGTGCTCGAAAAGGGTGCGGGCGTAGTTGGCGCCGCGCCGCCAACCGAAGGTGGCGAGGCGGGCGCGGCCGGCTTGTTCGCCGCGGAAGTGGGCGAAGCTGATGCGCTGGTAGTCGCTGGTGGCGCAGATGAAGAGGAGGTTTTCGTGCTGCCAGGCTTGGAGGGATGGATTGCGGCGGCGGTTCGGAACGAGGCCGCGCAGAATCTGGCGCAGGGCGGTGCGATAGACCTGCGCGTCGGCGAACTCGACGAGGAAGACGCCCCACGGCTGGCCGGCGATGATGGGGCGGAGTTGGCGGACGGTGCCGCTGCTGAGTTTGCGCGCGGCGGAATCGGAAAGGCGGAGGTCGTCGCCGGTCCAATCGAAGGTGAGTTCGTCGGCGAGGGCGTCGTCGGGGATGGGCCAGTCGAGGCCGTCGCGGAGGAAGGCGAGGAGGGCGGCTGCGTTGGCGATGTCGGGGAGGTGGGGCGATGCGGGCATGGCGGCAGTTGGAAGCTCAATACGTAGTCTAATACCTAGTTTCGGAGTTAATACCCTCTTTAACACCCTCTTTTAAGGGTAATACCCTTTCTCTGCCATTTTGCGCCCGGACCACGGCCCAGGCACTCGATCTGGCCGGCGGCTTTGAAGTCGCGAAGCAGGCGACGAATCATGTCACGGCTCACACATGGGCAGAGGCGTTCCAAGTCGGTGATGCCAAAATCAGTGCCGAAAGTTTCGATGGCATGGCTGACGAGTTGGGTTTTTGCGCCGCGCGGGCTTTTGATCTGGCCGACGCGTTGCTCGAACTCCTTGTATGCCTGCGAGAGGATGAACAGCAGGTAGTTAAGGTAGGGCCACGGGTCATGGCGGCCCTCGTGCCAGCGGGCCGAGGATTGTTCGAGGGTTTCGTAGTATCGCTCCTTGTTGTCCTCGATGAGGCGTTCGAGACTGATGTAACGGCCCACTTCGAAGCCGCAGCGATAGAGGGATTGGAGCAGAAGCAGGCGCGACGCGCGGCCGTTGCCGTCGCGGAACGGGTGGATGCAAAGAAAGTCCAGGTTCAGCGCGGCGAGAAGGATGATCGGGTGGATCCATTTCTCGCGGAGGCCGCGACCCCAGAGTTCGATCATCTCGGCCATCGCCTGGGGCGTTTGCTTTGGCGGCACGGTCTTGAAGCGGACGCGGCGGCGGCCGTCGGCGTAGGTCTGGATGATGTCCACGTTCTTTTCCTTGTAGGCGCCGGCATCCCAGACGTTCCCGCGGCAAAGTTTGTGGAGGCGTTTGACGGTCGCTTCGGAGATGGGGAGTTTGGCGCCGCTTTCGTGGATGAGGCGGAGAGCGTCGCGGTAGCCGCGAACCTCTTCCTCGTCGCGGTCACGCAGGGCCGGTTTGCCAAACATGAGCGTGCCGACGCGCGACTTGTCCACTTCGACACCCTCGATGCGGTTGGAGGAAACAGCGCTCTCGATGAGGGCGTGCTCGCGCAGGACTTTTAGTTTCCGCGGCGACTGGCGGGTGAAGGGTTCTTGTTTGCCGCGGGCTTCGGCGAGGTCGGCCAGATACCAACTGGTCCGCGTCGGGATCGTTGGCGGTTCGGCGGCGAGTTGGCGGAGGGTCATCATGGTTTCAGTTCAACTCCATCCAGCATTTGAGCACGGGCTTAATGCCGACGGGGGCTTGCACCTGTTTGAAGCAGGTGTTTTTGATGTGTTGCTCGATTTTCAGGCGGACGGCGCGCAGAGCTTCGGCGGTCATCTCGACGCGGCGCGGAGTGTCCGGCTGGCATTGGATGAAGGCGTGGATTTCCTCCGGCTGGTCGAGAATCTTCAACGTGGTGAAGTCAAAAAGATACCAAGCCGAGCGGCCGGCGGCGTCGCTCCATTCCTGGGTGGTGGTGTCCCGCGCCGGGAGGTTGTAGCAAAAGAAGACTGCCTGCGCGCCCTTCTTGTGGTGGGCCTTGCCGCTGAAGACCCGACCTGGAAGCGCATCGAGATGGGCTTCGAGGGCCGGGTTTTCCTTCAGCAGGCGTTCCAGTTCAAGCTGCATCTTCTCGGTGGGCGTGGTGACACCTTCGTAGTCGCTGAGGAAATCCTTGAGGGCCGCATAATCATCATCGGGTTTGAGCAACTTCTTGCCCTCGATGCCGAACACCTTGGAGATGCGCAGGGTCTTGTAGGCGACGCGGCTGTAGAGTTTGAGGAGGGCATCCAACTCCTCGGGCGGAAGGAAATTCCAGTAGGCCACCTTGCCGCGACAGGGGCGCTCCTCGGGATGATCAGCGACCAGCTTTTTCTCGACGGCGGCACTGAGTCGGCGATCCACGCGGCCGATGCGCTGCATGAGACGGACGGGATTCCAGTGGAGGTCGTAATTCACGATGCGCGTCGCATCTTGAAGGTTCAAGCCTTCGGACAGGACATCGGTGGCGAGGAGGATGCGGGTTTCCTTCAGGCCGCGCGCGGCAAGGTCGGCGGAGGAGGAATCGTTGTAGTAGGGGGCGAATTGCTGGAGGACCTCAGCTCGATCGCGCTTGGTGGCGCTGTCCACCTCGTCCACGCCTTCGATGCCGGACGCTTGCAACTCCCGCTTGAGGTAGCGGGCGGTGGCCATGTATTCGGTGAAGACGAGCGCCTTGCGGCCCTTGAGAGCGGCGTCCGATTTCAGGAGTTTGACCAGCGCCTCAAGCTTATCGTCGTTGGCAGGCGTGAACTTTTTCAGTTCTTCGAGGAAGTCAGCAAGGGTTTCGAGGTCGTCGAAGGTGTCGTCGAAGACCTCGTCCACGCGGCAGTTCTTGCGGTCGAGCGGCTCGAAGGCTTCGAGAAATTCGTCGCCGAGGGACTCTTCGGTTTCCTCGCTGGCGTCCTCCTCGGCCAGGGCCCGCCGGCGCGCGTGGATATGGGAGAGCAACTCGGCGTTGCGGGTGCGCCATTTTTCCAGCCGTTCCTTTTCGCGCTTGGACTGGCTGTTGACTTCGAGGAAGGCGATGAACTTCAGCAGCAGATTCTGACAGGATTGTTCAAACGCTGTGATGGAGCTTTCAAAGCGCTTCAGGAATTGAACGCGAATGAGGCGAACCAAGCCGCGCTGGCGACCGATCTCGAAGTCGGCTTTCTCCTGCGCGTCCCCGACGGGGTAATCCAAGGGATGATACGGGGCAAGGGCGAAGAGCGGTTTCTCCTTGGCGAAGGCCACTTCGACTTTGCCGAGGAGATGGCCGTAGGTCTTCTTGACAGAGTATTCCGCAACGCGCGGCGGTTCCTTGATGGGAAACAAGGCTTCGTCTGAGCCCAGTTGCTTTTGGCTCTGGATGACGTAGGCGCGGCTGCGTTGCACGACCATCTCGCGAAACAACTTGTCGCTGAACAGAACCTGGCCCGCATCGATTGGATTGGTGGCGAACAATTCGCCAAACGCCTGACCGCCGATGGTGCCAGCGAGCTGCTTTTCCAACTGGCGGAAATGGGCGGCGAGATTGTGGATGCCGAGCCGGGCGGCGAAGGCATCGGCCTTGTCGCGCGAGAACAGCTCGATCATGTGCTGGAAATCGGTGAGGGCGTTGTTGACGGGGGTGGCCGTGAGGAGGAAGACCCGCTTGCCTTCGCAGAGGTCGTGGAGTTTCCAATAGCGCGAGCGGCTGGCGCCGTCCTTGGCATTGGCGAGGCCGCGGTTGCGGAAATGGTGGGCTTCGTCCACGACGATGACATCGGCCTGCTGCTTCAACTGGTTAAAGATGGAGGGGAAATCGGCGCCATCGGCGCTGACGCCGCGCATGAGGTCGGTGTGGTTGAAAATCTTGAACGAGAGGAACCCGTTCAGCAGGTGCGGGAGGTAGCGCTTGATGTTGCGCTCCCACACGGGGACGCGGCCGGACTTGGGCACGAACAAGACGACACGCTTCTTCTCATACATCACGAGCCGCTCAATGAGCATGAGGCCGACAAAGGTCTTGCCCAAGCCGACACCGTCGCAGAGGAAGGCGCCGGTGTGGTTGGCGGCGATGTGGCGGAGGGAGTTGTAACCGTCGCGCTGGTATTGATCGAGGATGGGGTGGATTTTGGATTCGGTCTTTTCCCATTCGCTGGCGGTGAGTTCGTGGCGGCGGAACAGTTCGTCCAGCGCCTTGGTGTAAACGTCGAACGGGGTGTATTCGCGAATGTGACGCTCAACGACGGCGAGAATATCCGGCGTGATGTTCTCCGCCTCCTGCCAGTGTTGCTCATACCATTCCTGCAACTGGCGCACGTCGCCCGCAGCCTTGACCTGGATGTTCAGCTCGATGTTTTGGGTGAGACCGGGAACGGTGAAATTGCTCGAGCCGACCAGAGCGACCGAACCGATGACAGCAACGCGGGGGTGGGTGATGTAGGCTTTGGCGTGGAATTTCTTCCTCGCGCAGGCGCGGCATTCGATCTTGCCGTCACGCAGGGCCTGCACGATGGCGGGGACACCGGCGAGGAAGTCGTTTTTCTCCTTTTCGGATTCGATGCTGGCGTCGAGCCGGGTTGCGATGTCCTTCCGAAGCGCGTCCAGAATGGCCTGACGGGTGCGTGCCGAGACCTCGTTGCCCATCAGGATGCGAATCTTGTCGAGCTTCTGCCATCTGCCGTCGAGAGCGAGGAGGGCGCCAATCTCGAAGTAACCGGTGGCGACATCGAAGGCGCTGGCGATCTCGGTCCAGTCCTGGAGATACTTCAGCCCCTTCCACGCCTCATCGCTGTTATCAACGATGAAGAGTTCGCCACCAGACTTGGTCACATTTTCAGGCATCGCAACTCCCAACATCTGTCGCAGAAGTTCTGTCGGAGGTTAGAAGAACCCGCTAGTCATGCCAAGCGCGAAAGCCGGAGAGGCCCTGAGGCGGGCGCAACGCACTCCAGCCGTGCGAGACGAAGATGCCCTATCGCGGCCAAGCTGATGCAATTCGGGCGCAACTTGACACACGCGCCAAGCCCCGAAAGGGACGGTCGAGAATAGCCCGGCGTTTC
>DYDC01000083.1 GCA_020718125.1 Methylacidiphilum sp.
GCGGGAACGGAGCTTGCCTCACGGCGGGTTGGGGATTAGACATTCCGGCTTCCGATTGCCGGAAAAAAGTGGCCATTCATGAGTCTGGTCCGTTCCATCGTCAAGTTGCCGCGCCTGTTCGGCGCCGTGGACCTCGCGGTCCTTGCTGCGGTGGGCGCGCTCGTCTGCGGCCTCGTGGCGGCGGGGCGCGAGCCGTCGGCTTGGGCCGGGCCGATGGCGGCGATCGATCTGAGTCCGTGGGCGCTGCCGGGCCACGCGCTGCGGAGCCTGCTCCGGGCGTTCGCGGCCTGCGGCCTGTCGCTGGCGTTCACGCTGGTGTTCGGCTGGATCGCGGCCAACAACCGGCGAGCGGAGAAGGTGATGGTGCCGCTGCTGGCCATCCTGCAAAGCATCCCCGTGCTCGCTTTCCTGCCTGCGCTTCTGCTCGCGATGACGAACTCATTTCCACGCAACCGCCTCGCGCTGGAACTGGCGTGCGTGCTGGTGGTCTGCGCGGGCCAGGTCTGGAACATGACGTTCAGCTTCTACCAATCGCTGCGCGCCGTCCCGCAGGAACTGCGCGACGCGGCGCGGGTGTGCCGGCTGGCGTGGTGGCAGCGGTTCGCGCAACTGGAACTGCCCGCCGCCGCGCCGGGGCTGGTGTGGAAGGCGATGATGAGCATGGCGGGCGGCTGGTTTTTCCTGACGGTGGCTGAGGCGTTCGTGCTGGGCGGCAGGGATTTCCGGCTGCCGGGCGTCGGCGGCTACATGAGCGCGGCGATCCAGAAGGGCGACGTGCCAGCGATGTGCTGCGGCGTGGCGGCGATGTTGGCGATGATCGTGGCAGTGGATCGTCTCTTGTGGCGGCCGATGGTGGCGTGGTCGCAGAAATTCCGGCTGGAGGACGTCGAGGCAGGTCAATGGCCGGCATCGGCTGTCCTCGCGTTTCTCCAACGGTCGCGCGCGCTGGCATGGCTGCATACGCGCGTCTGGATGCCGCTCGTGGCGCTGGGCGAACCGCGCGCGTCGGCGGATGCGCCGGGGAGATTGCGCGCAAACTTCGCCGTGATGCTGTGGAGGACGGTCGGCTGGGTGTTGACGCTGGCGCTCGCAGCGGCGGTGGCGTGGGGCGCGGCGCGCTTGACTGGTTTGCTGGCAATGTTGAGCGCGGCGGACTGGGGGCGTGTCGGCGGACAGACGGGGCTGACGTTCGCGCGCGTGTTCGCGGCGGTGGTCATCGGCGCAATGTGGACGGTGCCGGTGGGTGTGGCGATCGGGTTCAGTCCGCGGCTCGCGCGGCTGGCGCAGCCGGTAGTCCAGACGCTGGCGGCGTTTCCCGCGCCGATGGTTTATCCGCTGGTGCTGCTCGCGCTGGGCCGGGCCGGCATTGGCATCAACACCGGCTCGATCGTGCTCATCCTGCTCGGCACGCAGTGGTATATCCTGTTGAACATCATCAGTGGCGCGACGGCCATCCCGCAGGAGTTGCGCGAGGCGGCGGCGGTGTATCGGATGGGGCGCGCGGAGCGTTGGCGGCGGCTGATCCTGCCGGGGATTTTTCCGGCGGTGGTGACGGGTTGGGTCTCGGCGGTGGGCGGGGCTTGGAACGCGAGCGTGGTGGCGGAGGTTGTCCATTTCGGCGACAAGGTGTTGACCACGGACGGGCTGGGCGCGACCATCAGCCTCGCAGCCGGCCGCGGCGAGTTCGCGATGCTCGCGGCGAGCATGCTGGTGATGTGTGTCGTGGCGGCTGGGTTCAACCGGCTGGTCTGGCAGCGGCTCCAGAGCGTGGCCGAGGGAGGATTCTCGCTGGGCAAGTGATGACGACGATGACAAAAGAGATCCTGTGCGAGCTGCGCGACGTGCGGAAAACCTTCCGCCCGCCGGGCGGCAAGGAGTTGACCGCGCTAGAAAAGATCCACCTCGACGTGCGGCGGCGCGACTTCACGGCGATCCTCGGCCCAAGCGGCTGTGGCAAGTCCACGCTCATGCGCATCCTGACGGGCCTGCTGCGGCCCACCGCCGGTGAGGTGCGCGTCCATGGCCAGCCCATGCGCGGGCTGAACCCCGCCATCGCGATGGTCTTCCAGAACTTCGCGCTCTATCCGTGGCTCACCGTCGCGGAGAACATCGCGATGGGCCACAACGGCCGGCCGATCCCGCCGGAGAAGAAGCTGGAGCTGGTCGCGCGCGCCATCGAGCGCGTCGGGTTGGGCGGATTCGAGGAGGCGTATCCGAAGGAACTGTCAGGCGGCATGAAACAGCGCGTGGGCATCGCGCGCGCGCTCGTGGCGCAGCCGGAACTGCTCTGTATGGACGAGCCGTTCAGCGGGCTGGACGTGCTGACTGCCGAGAACCTGCGCGTCGAGACTGTGAGCCTCTGGCGCGACGCGACCACCGAGCCGCACAGCGTGCTGGTCGCGACGAGTAGCATCAAAGAGGCGGTCTTCATGGCCACGCGCATCGTTGTCATGGGCGCCAACCCCGGCTGCATCCGCACCATCCTCGACAACCCGCTCCCCTACCCGCGCGACTACCGCGACCCGGCGTTCCTCGGCATGGCCGACCGCATCCACGACATCCTCGCCAGCGCGTTGATTCCCGACGAACAGGCGCCGGCCGCCGCGCCGAAGACCGTCCGCATCGAGCCGCTGCCGGCCATCAACGTCGGCGAACTCGCCGGCCTGCTCGGCAGTGTGTTGCGCGCGGGCGGCAAGGCCGACCTGTTTGATCTGGCGGCGGACATCGGCAAGGACTTCAACAAGGTGCTGCCGCTGGTCAAGGGCGCGGAGATGCTGGAGTTCCTCGACACGCCCAGGGGCGAGGTGGTGCTGACTGCGCTCGGCAAACAATTCCTCTACTCGAAGGTTGGCGACCGCAAACGCATCTTCGGCCAGCAACTCCGGAAACTGCACATCTTCCATCGCCTCATCGCCATGCTGCGCGGCCAGCCGGGCTGCTCCGTCGAGGAAGACCTCGTGCTCGATGCGCTGACGCTCTGGCTGCCGAGCGAGAAACCGCAGGCGCTCTTCAAGACGGTCGTCAACTGGGGCCGCTACGCCGAGCTGCTCGGCTACAATGCCGGCGAGCGCCGCCTCTACCTCGACGTCGAGGGCGCCGCCGGCCCGACCATGCCGGGCAAGCAGGATTCCCCGCAATGACCGCGGACCGGCTCCACTCCATCGCGCGCCATTACGCGTCGCTGCGCATCGCCGTCGTCGGCGACTTCTGCCTCGACCGTTACCTGGAGATTGACCCGGCCCATCGCGAGACCTCCATCGAGACCGGCCTGCCGGTCCACAACGTCGTCGCCGTGCGCGCGCAGCCCGGTGGCGCGGGCACCATCCTCAACAACCTCGCCGCGCTCGGCATCGGCGCGATCTATCCCGTCGGCTTCTGCGGCGAGGATGGCGAAGGCTTCGAGCTGCGCCGCGCGCTCGCGGCGCGGCCCGGCGTGAGGCTCGATTACCTCCTGGAGACCGGCCAGCGGCGGACGTTCACCTACTGCAAACCGCTGATGATGGGGCCGAACCAGCCGCCGCGCGAACTGAACCGCCTCGACAGCAAGAATTGGACGCCCACGCCCGTCGAGGTGCGGGACGAGATCATGGCGTCGTTGCGCGCGCTCGCGCCGAACGTGGACGCGATGATCGCGCTCGACCAAGTGGACGTCGCCGGCACGGGTGTCATCACGCCGCGGGTGCTCGACACGATCGGGTCGCTGGCCGCGGCGCGGCCGAGGCTGCTCATCATCACCGACAGCCGGCGCGGACTGCGCGGCTGGCCGCCGGTGATGTTCAAGATGAACGCCGCCGAGCTGGCCGCGTTGACCGGTTCCGCGCCGATGACAGACTTCGGGCAAATCGAGCGGACCGCCGCGAACCTCGCGCAAAAGAACGGCCGCGCGGTGGTCGTGACGATGGCCGAGCGCGGGATGATGGGCGCGTCACCCGACGGCACGGTGGAGCATGTGCAGGCACTGCCGTTGCGCGGGCCGATTGACATTGTCGGCGCGGGCGACTCGGTGACGGCGAACCTCGCGTCGGCGCTCGCGGCAGGCGCGACGTTGCGCGAGGCGCTGGAGCTGGCCATCACCGCGTCCTCCATCGTCATTCACCAGCTTGGCACGACCGGCACGGCGTCGGTGGCGGAGATGGCGGGATTGTTGGGACAACGGAAATGAACCAGGCATCGAACTCTTTTGCGGCGGTCGTCTTCGACCTCGACGGCGTGTTGTGCGACTCGGAGCTGTTCACGGCGGAGGCGGGGTGCGCGATGTTTGCGGAGATGCACGGCGTGAAGGCGCGGCCGGAGGATTTCCGGCCGTTCATCGGCGCGGGCGAGGACCGTTACATCGGCGGGGTGGCGGAGAAATACGGCATCGCGCTCCAGATGCCGCGCGACAAGAACCGGATGTATTCGCTCTACCTGGAGATCGTCAAGGGCCGGATGCCGCCGTTGCCGGGCGCGGTGGAGTTCATCGCCGCCTGCCGCCGTCGCGGGCAGAAGCTGGCGGTCGCGACGAGCGCCGACATGGTTAAGATGGAGGGCAACCTGGCGCAGATCGGCCTGCCGGCGCGGACGTTCGACGCGTGCATCAGCGGCAGCGACATCACGCGCAAGAAGCCGCACCCGGAGATTTTCCTGCGTGCGGCGGAGACACTTCATCTGCCGCCGGCGCGTTGCCTCGTCGTGGAGGACGCGCCCAACGGCGTGCAGGCGGGCAAGGCCGCGGGCAGCCGCTGCCTCGGCCTGACCACGAGCTTTGACGAGACGACGCTGCGCGCGGCGGGCGCGGACTGGATCGCGCCGGACCTGGCCCGCGTGCCGGGCGGCGTTTTCGATTGAGCCGGAGCGCGTCCGGGGACTAGAGTAGCGAAGATTTCCAAACCCAGAAACGGTTGCCACCATGAAACACGTATTGAACCAGTTGGTCCAGCTCCAGGAACTCAATTTCGCGCTCGCCGAGCACCGCGCGACCGACCCCGAAGCGCGGCTCAAGCCGTTGGAGGAATCCATCGCGAAGCTTATGGAGAAGCTGCCGGCGGATGTCGCGCGACTCTACAATCGGATCCAGCGCAACAACCCGCTCGTGGTCGCGCCGATCATGCGCGGCAACTGCGGCGGTTGCGGCGTGGCCGTGTCGAGCGGCACGGCCAACGACATCCGGGCCGGGAAGGAGATTTTCACGTGCCAGAACTGCGCGCGGTTCCTCTTTTACGAGGAGGGCCTGCCGCGCCAGCCGCAGAAGCCGGCCGGCCCGAAACGCCCGCTCGGCGCCGGCATCGCGAGATTCTCGGATGTGAACCTGATGGTGCCGAAACTCGTCGCGAAGACGCGCGAGGAAGCCATCACGGAGATGGCACAACTCCTGGCGGCGCAGGGTTTCGTCGAAAACCCGGACACGCTGGTGGAACTGGCGCTGCGGCGCGAGGCGATGGTCAGCACGGCCGTCGAGCACGGGCTGGCGTTCCCGCACGTCCGCAACATCGAGGGCGGCAGCCTCACGTTCGCGCTCGGCATGAAGTCGGCCGGCGTCAAGTTCGACGGCGACGGCCCGTCGAAGCTGGTGTTCTTGATCGTGATCCCGACGGCGGCGAGCGCGTTTTACCTGAGGCTGCTCGCGGGCCTGGTGCGGACGTTCAGCGCCGCCGACGCGCGCGCGAAGATGCTCAAGTGCGATTCGCCGGAAGCGATGTGGAAGACGCTGACCGCGCTGACGCGGCAGCATATTCAGTAGCGCGGCGCGTTTCGGGGCGTTTGTCACGCGCTTGTCACGGAACCGTCACGCCGGCGACGCGGGCCTGTCACTAGTCTCTGGCCGGAAACTCCCGTTTTCTGGAGCGGTGCCATGCGTTGAGGGCGGCGTGCGAGCAACGAGGGGACGTTTTTTTGGTGGCGATAGCCAGTAGCTGTTGCACGGGAAAACGTCGCGCGGCAAGCCCTGCTGGTCCGGGCGATCTTCGCGCCGAGACTGCCGGCGCCCGCCGCCCCGGACAGCGGGATCAACAAACTGGCAACCGACCTGGCGGGACAGACGGGTTTGCGGGTGACCATCATGTCGGCGGAAGGCGTTGTCATCGGCGAGTCGGGCAAGCCGCCGGACCAACTCCTTCAGATCGAAAACCACCTCCAGCGCCCGGAAGTGCAGGATGCGATCAATACACGGCGCGGGCAGCGCCACGGCGAAGGAGAAGTCCATGACGGTCAAGATGGATGTTCCGGCGGACTTCCCCGCCGTCCGCGCCGGAAGCTCTCTATCCGAAAACCAGCGGCGCGCCCGGTGGTCGCGCCTTACCCTTCTCGCGCGGCGTCAAAACGCCTCGAAGATGTAGGCGAGGCAGAAGTGGATGCCGATGGCCAGGAACAGGCCGCCCGTGATCCATTGCGCCCAACGCTCGAACTGCTTGGTCGCGTTGAACACCCGGCCGACCTGTTGCGTCCCCACGGCGATGAGGATGGCGAACGCGATCACCGGCAGCGCCGTGCCGATGCCGTAGAGCGACGGGAACAACACGCTCGATTCCCACTTCACCGCCAGCGGCACGAGGCTGCCAAAAAACAACGCGGCGGAGATCGGGCAGAATGTCAGCGCGAACACGATGCCCAGCAATCCCGCGCCCCAGATGCCGAGCCGCTCGACGCGCCGCTGCATCCGTTCGCTGACGCCACCGCTGGAGAACGTGACCGGCGCCAAGTCCAGCAGCACCATACCCACGAGGATGAGCGCCGGGCCGAGCAGTTTGTTCATGTATTTCTGGAGCCAGTGCGACACGCCGGGCGCGGAGAGCAGGCTGGCCACCAGCAGCGCCGCGATCACCAGATACGCCAGTGCGCGGCCCAGCGTGTAGAGCGCGCCGGTCAGGAGCACGTGGCGCGTGCTGCCGACGCGCCGGCCAATGAACGAGATGGCCACGATGTTCGTCGCGAGCGGGCACGGGCTGATCGAGGTCAGGATGCCGAGCCACAACGCCATCGCCGCGCCGAGCCATGCGTTGTCCATCACTGCGCCTCCAGATACGCCCGCGCGGCGTCCTGCACGTATTTCTTGAACGCCGGCTCGTTGCCAACGAGATCCCAGATCTTCTCCAAGTCCACCCAGCGCGTCTGCCGGCCGTCGCGCAGTTCCGAGAGCACGAGCGCCTGCGTTTTCAGCGCATATTCCTTCACGAAATGCTCGTGGGCCGGCTCGTCCACGTTGACGACGCGGCGCTCCAGCCGTCCGCTCTTCAGGTCATCGGCAAAGCCGCCCTCCAGCGCCTCGCGCGAGAGCTTCTCGATCTTCTCGCACGTCTCGCAGCGTTTCTTGCCGTGGAAGTAGTAGGCCGCGACCTTGTGCGGCAGGATGACGCTGGCCGGCTCGGCCGCGGGTGCTGGCCTCGGCCGCGTTTCCTTGATGATGAGCGTCGCGACGCTGGCGGCTACGAACAGCAGCAGCGCGGCGGCGATGAGGGTTGTTGGTTTCATGGAGGCAATCTCGCGGGTCAACTCAGGTGCTTCTTGATCTCATCGGTGGACGGGACTTTGCCGGCGACCTTGACGGCGCCGTCCACGACCAGCGCGGGCAGCATCATCACGCCGAGGCTCATGATCTCGTTGATGTCCGTCACCTTTTCGAGGCGGTAATCGAGGCCGAGTTCCTTCGCGACCGCGTCGGTCGTCTCGGCCAGTTTCGCGCATTTTGGGCAGCCTGTGCCCAGGACTTGGATTCGTTTCATAGTCGTATCTCCGTCAACACATCGCTCCGTAAAGCATCCCTGTGGCGGTCCCCATCGCGATCACGAGCACTATGAACACCGCGGTCCTCTTCAGGCCCATGACGCCGCGCAACACCAGCATGCTCGGCAGCGACAGCGCCGGCCCGGCCAGCAGCAGCGCCATCAGCGGCCCGTCGTGCATGCCCAGCTTCCGCAGCGCCTCGCAGATGGGGATCTCCGTGAGCGTGGCGAAATACCAGAACGCGCCGACGACGCTCGCGACGATGTTCGAGCGCAGCGAGTTGTCGCCGACGTAGCCCGCCACGAGCTTCTCCGGCAGCAGCGCGCCAATGAAACCCACGACGAGCACGCCGCCGAAGAGCAGCGGCACGATCATCTTTGAAAACCCCCATGTGTTCGCCATCCACGTCTTGAACTCCTCGCGCGTCAGCCAGCGCCACGTCATCAGCAGCACGGCCAGCCCCATCACGCCTGCCAGATACCAGCGGACATGATAGACGGTCATGACCCACGTCCTGGCTTCCTCGATGTGCCCGATCTCCCGCTTCGGTAACGTCACCTTCTCGCCGACCGTCCGGCCGTTCCAGTCCTGCTGGAGTTGGAACATCACCTCGTCCTTCATCTCCTGCAGCGTGACGGCGGCGAACTGGCTGCCGTCGTTCGTCCGCACCACGACGTTGCCGGGATTGAACCAGTCGCTGAACACCAGGAACGCCACCATGCAGCCGAGGAACACGGAGTTCTTCCAAAGCGGCCGGTGTGGCGTGTCGTCGGGAGGCATCTGCGGCCGTGCGTTGATGCGCTGTTGTTCCTCGCGTCGGAAGATCAGCGCCATCAGCAAACCGATGAGGATGGAGAACACCACCGCGCCGACCGCCCGGCCAACGCCGATCTCGAAGCCGAGCACCCGCGCCGTGAGGAAGATGGCGAGCACATTGATCGCCGGGCCGGAGTAGAGAAACGCCGCCGCCGGGCCGAGGCCCGCGCCGAGCCTGTAGATGCCGGCGAACATCGGCAGCACGCTGCACGAGCACACGGCGAGAATAGTGCCTGCCACCGACGCGACGCCGTAGGCGGTGATTTTGTTGGCCTGCGGGCCGAGGTGGCGCAGCACCGCCTGTTGCGAGAGGAAGGTGCTGATGGCTCCCGCGATGAACATGGCCGGCACCACGCACGCCAGCGTGTGATTGCGCACATACCATTGAAGCAGCTTGAACGCTTCCAGAATTGCGCCGTTGATTCTCGTGTCTGATAACGGCAGCCAGTAGGCGACGACGAAGATGCCCGCGAGCCACGCCGCGAATTTGAGCTCCTTGTTCACGCGACAGTGCCAAGCGTGCGGCAAATGAAGCCGAAGGCTCTGGACTGCTGCGAGCATCGCAGCTTACCACGCACGGCCAAGACGTCGTGGACCACCGAAAAGCTGTGGCTCCTACAGCAGTCCAGGGCCTTCGGCTTCATCATGGTTCGCGTCATCATGAATCCGTTTCTTTGTTCATGTTTCAACTGCCAGATTCCCTTGATACCAACCGCGCGAGCGGTTGCAGACGTTGCAGACCGAGAGCATCACCGGCGCCTCCACCAGCACGGATATGTCCCGCCGATAGTTGAAACTAGCGGTGATGCATTGGTTGTTTAGGTTGCTTGTTGTTGAGAGTCAAGAGTCGATTTGAGGGCGGCTTCGAGCGCGGGGAGCGCGGTGTGGCCTTTGATGCGTT
>DYDC01000084.1 GCA_020718125.1 Methylacidiphilum sp.
CGCTTCCGCTGGATTCATGATGACTCCTTCAACAAAAGATGTTGCCCGCTAAACACGCTAAACACACAAAAGAATTCTCTTTCCGTCTTTTCGCGTGTTTAGCGTGCCAACTTCGGTCTTCTTCACTTCCGCTTCGATAACACACTCTTCTCGTATTGCTTCACTTCCGCGAGCCACGCTTCGCCGACGGGCACGCCGTTCTTCGCGCAGTAGTAATCCCACACCGCGCTGAACGGCAGCGTCTTCGCTTCCTCGAACCACGCCAAGCGGCTCGTGTAGTCGCCGCTCTCCTCGGCCACCTGCAGCTTCGCGGTCGGCTCCAGCATCGCCTGCAAGAGCGCCTTGAGCATGTTGCGCGTGCCGATGACCCACGCCGCGATGCGGTTGATGCTCGCGTCGAAGTAATCCAGCCCGATGTGCGTGTCGTCGAGGTAGTCGCCTCGCACCAGTTCCTGCGCGAGCGCCTGGAGGTCGTCGTTGAGGATGACAACGTGGTCGCTGTCCCAACGGACGCCGCGGCTGACGTGCAGCAGTATCTCCGGCAGGAACTGGAACACCGCGCTGATTTTGTCGGTGATCGTCTCGGTCGGGTGATAGTGGCCGGTGTCGAGCGTGAAGAGCTTCTGCCGTGACACGGCGTAGCCGAGGTAATAC
Source organism: Methylacidiphilum sp. (assembly GCA_020718125.1). GTDB lineage: Bacteria > Verrucomicrobiota > Verrucomicrobiia > CAIQCK01 > CAIQCK01 > JACRKA01. Next base: position 655 of record DYDC01000084.1, read on the forward strand.
TCGTGCGAACCGACCGTGTAGCTCTCGCAACCGATGCCGAAGAGCTTGCCCTCAATCGCATCCAGATTGAGCTTCGGGTCCACCGGCACGCCGAAAATCTCGTCCAGCGAATGCGTGAGCCGCTTGCGCGGGCCGATGCGGTCCACCGGGATGTCCTTCATGCCGTCGGGAATCCAGAAGTTCGTGACGCACGTCCTGCCGAGCGCCTTGCCCATCGCCGCGCCGATCTGGCGGCAGGCGATGCCGTGGTCCACCCAGAACTTGCGAATGCCTTTGTCGGCGTGCGAGAGCGTGAAGTTGTCCGCCGCGTTCGGATGCGAGAAGAACGTCGGGTTGAAGTCCAAGCCGATGCCGAGCTTCTTCGCCCAATCAATCCAGCCCTTGAAATGTTTTGGCTCGATCTCGTCTCGGTCCACCTTCTTGCCGCCGAACTCGCCGTAGAACGCGTGCAGGTTGAAACGGTGTTTGCCGGGGATCAGCGACAACGCCTTCTCCGCGTCGCCGCGCAGCTCCGCGGGCGTGCGGGCCTTGCCGGGATAATTGCCCGTCGCCGCCAGACCGCCGCCGAGGCCGGCGCCGAGCTTCTCAAACCCGCCCACGTCGTCGCCCTGCCAGCAGTGTAGCGAAACCGGGACCGACGCGAGCCAGCGCAACGCCTTGTCGGCGTCCACGCCCACTTCGGTATAACGTTCCTGCGCGAGTTTATAGGCTGCTTCGATGTTTTTCTGACTCATGACGGTCCCTCTCTCGGTTGAAAAGTTCTGGATTTGAGTCGCCGCTTTTACCACAAGCGACGCCGCATGTCCTCAACAAATCCCGGCGAAACCCGCTCCCGTTACTGCGCCACCGAGAACCTGTAGATGATCGTGTTCTTGTAGGTCTTCCCCGGCCGCAACACGACCGACGGGAACTTCGGCTGGTTCGGCGAATCGGGATAATGCTGCGGCTCCATGCAAAAGCCGTTGCGGTGCTTGTAAACCCACCCGCCTTTGCCGGTGATGTGGCCGTCGAGGAAGTTGCCACTGTAGAACTGCAACGCCGGCTCGGTCGAGAGCACCTCCAGCACGCGGCCCGTTGTCGGCTCCGTCACACGCGCCATCAGGCCCAGCGCGCCGGCAGGTTTCACGATGACGAAGTTATGGTCGTAGCCGCCACCGAACTTGATCTGCTCGTCGTCGGCGCCGATGCGCGCCCCAACGGCGGTCGGCTCGTTGAAGTCGAACGGCGTCCCCTTCACCGGCATGAACTTGCCCGTCGGGATCAGCGTGCCGTCCACGGGCGTGATTTTGTCGCTCTTGATCATCACAACGTGACCGAGGATGTCGCCCCTGCCGGCGAGGTTGAAGTAGGAGTGCTGCGTGAGGTTCACGACAGTCGCTTTGTCGGTCGTGGCCCCGTAATCGAGCCGCAGTTCGTTCTTGTCGGTCCAGGTATAGGTTGCGGTCACATCAAGGTTGCCGGGATAACCTTCCTCGCTGTCCTTGCTGACGTAGTGCAACTCCAGCGCCGGCCCGGCCTTGGTCATCGAGGACTCCGCGTCCCACACAACCTTGTCGAAGCCCTTGAGGCCGCCGTGGAGCGCGTTCGGGCCGTTGTTCGTCGCGAGCGAGTATTCCTTGCCGTCGAGCGTGAACTTGCCCTTGGCGATGCGGTTGCCATAACGCCCCACGAGGCAGCCGAAGTAAGGCGTCTCCTTCACGTATTCCGCGAGCGTGTCGTAGCCGAGCGCCACGTCGCCCGGCTTTCCCATCTTGCACGGCACACAGACGGACACGACGATGCCGCCGTAGTTGGAAATCTTGACGACGCTACCCTTGGCATTCTTGAGCGTGTAGAGGTCCACCGCTTTGCCGCCAGCCGTGCCCCAGGGTTGTTTGGTGATTTCAGGAACTTCGCCGCGAACCGAACTGGCCATGATGAGGATTCCTCCGATGATGGTGAGTGCTCGTGTCATATCGTCTCCGTTATTTCTGCCCGTAATACGCGACCGGGCCGCGCTTCCGCAAGAAATGTTTGTCCAGCAGCGCCCGCCGCATAGCGGGGGCGCGCGGGTTTACGCGCAACGTCTCGCTCGCCAGCCGCGCGAGATACTCCAGCACGACGGCGTTCTCGACGGCCTTCGCCACCGTCTTGCCCCACGCGAACGGCCCGTGGCTCGCCACCAGCGCGCCTGGAAACGCCAGCGGATTGAACCTGCGGAACCACTCGACGATGACGTTGCCCGTCGCGAGTTCGTCGTCGCCCTCGATCTCCTTCGGCGTCATCGCCCGCGTGCAAGGCACCGGCCCGTGGAAATAATCGGCGTGCGTCGTGCCGAGCGCCGGAGTCTCGCGCCTCGCCTGCGCCCAAGCCGTCGCGAAGAGGCTGTGCGTGTGGACGATGCCGCCAATCCCCCTGAACGCGCGATAGAGCGCGAGATGCGCCGGCGTGTCGGAGCTGGGCCGCAGGTCGCCCTCGACAACCTTGCCGCTGTCGGGCGCCACAACGACCATGTGCTCCGGCTTCATCACGTCGTAACCAACGCCCGACGGCTTGATGACAACACGCCCGCTGGCGCGATCAATCCCGCTGACGTTGCCGAAGGTCTGGATGACCAAGCCCTCAGCCGCGAGTTTCAGGTTCGCATCGCAAACTTGTCTTTTCAGTTCTTCAAGCATCTCCAAATCTTTCATCTCATCCGCCGCGCGGCCCGGTTCAACCCCTCGCGGGGTTGAACGTCATTCGCTCCCGATACCGCGGGTTTCACCTGCGGCTACTCATGTTCGGCCCCGTCGGGGCCGTTCAGCTCATTTTCGGACGCGGCTGCGGATTTCAATGATCTGCTTCATCACATCGAACAGATTGCCGTTCCAGTCCTTCGTGCCGAGCGCGTCGTGAAGCTTGCGATACAGAACGTAAAGCTCCTTGTAAACCGCGTTCGCTTCCGCTTTCGGCTGGAACACGCGCGGCTTGATGCCCGTCATCGCTTTCTGCGCGCTGGCGTAATCGGGATACGCACCGGCCACGACCGCGCCGGCGATGGCCGCGCCCAGCGCGCAGGTCTGCGCCGAACGGCTGACCTTCATCGGGCGGCCGGTCACGTCGGCGTAGATTTGCATCACCAGCGGGTTCTTCCCGGCGATGCCGCCGCAGTTGACGATCTGCCCGACCTTCACGCCGTATTCCTCGAACCGGTTGATGATCGTCAGCGCGCCGAACGCCGTCGCCTCGATGAGCGCGCGGTAAATTTCCGCTGGCGTCGTGTAGAGCGTCTGGCCGAGCAAGAGGCCCGTGAGGCGCTGGTCCACGAGGATGGTGCGGTTGCCGTTGTTCCAATCGAGCGCGAGCAGGCCGCTTTCGCCCGGCTTGAGCTTCGCCGCACCGGCGGTGAGCGCCTCGTGCGAGCCGGCCTTGCCATGCGGCTGGATGTAGTTGACGAACCAGTTGTAGATGTCGCCCACGGCCGACTGGCCCGCTTCGAGGCCGTGGAAGTTTGGCAGAATCGAGCCGTTGACGATGCCGCAGAGGCCGGGGACATCGGCGAGTCGCTGGCCCACGGGCACGACCATCATGTCGCAAGAACTTGTGCCGATAACCTGCACGAGCGTGCATGGTGCGATGCCACTGCCGACGGCGCCGAGATGCGCGTCGAACGCGCCTACCGCGACGGGAAGACCCACAGGCAGACCGGTGCGCCTGGCCCAGTCGGCGGTGAGTTTGCCGACGGCGCGGTCAATCGTGTTCGCCTTCGGCCGCAACCGCGAGCGGAGCGCGCCGAGCTTGGGGTTGAGCTGGCCGAGGAACTCCGCGTCGGGATAGCCGCCCCACGTGTCGTTATACATCGCCTTGTGGCCGGCGGCGCAGACACCGACGACCAGCTTGTCAGGCGCTTCCGTGCCGGTGAGCATCGCGGGAATCCAGTCGGAGCACTCGACCCACGTGTGTGCGGCATCGGCCACCTCCGGCGCGGTGCGCAGGCAGTGGAGAATCTTGCTGAAGAACCATTCGCTCGAATACGTGCCGCCGCACTTGACGAGATACTGCGGGCGGATCTTCTTCGCCAGCTCGGTGATCTCGGCAGCTTCGGCGGCGCCGGTGTGGTCTTTCCAGAGCCACGCCATCGCGGCAGGGTTCTTGGCGAACTTCTTGTCGAACGCGAGCGGGATGCCCTTCGCGTCCACGGGCAACGGCGTGCTGCCGGTGGTATCCACGCCGATGCCGACCGCGTCGGCAGCGTTGAAGCCGCGCAAAGTTCTCTTCGCGAGCGCAAGCGCCTTCTTGACCGTGATCTCTGCGCCGGTGAGGTAGTCGGCGGGATGCTGCCGCGCGAGGTTGGGGTCCCGGGCGAGGATGACGCCATGGTGGCCGTGGGCGTATTCCCAAACGGCGGTGGCGACCTCCTTGCCGTTGGCGACGTTGACGATGAGGGTGCGCACCGAGTTGGTGCCGTAGTCGAGTCCGATGGTGAACTTGTTCATGACCAATCCTCGCTATCTAAGTTGACGAATTCATTCCGCTTCTGCGCGCCAACGGCGCGCAGTAAACCAGCCCAGGGCAAGCGAGTCCGCGAGCGCCGCCCTGGGTAGCGTCGCAGCAATTCCATCGCGCCCTGAAGGAGCGCGGGTCAATCCCACACGTATTGCTCATCAAATTCAATCTCGTATCGGCGCAGGAATGCGCGCAGTTCGTCCTGAAAACTCGTCTGCTTGTGATGACTGGCCTGCCCCAGGATATAGTCGCGCACCTGTGGCACCGACGACTGGCTGACGGAAAACGCGCCGTAGCCATTCTGCCAAGCGAAGTCCGCAAGGTGCCCACCCTTCGTCTTGAGCCATTTCGAACTGCCACGTTTGACCTCCATGACCACGTCGGCAAGCGCCTTCGTGCGGTGCAAGTTGAAGAGGACGTGGACATGGTCGGCGACGGAGCCGATGAACAAGGCAGGCGAGTTGAGGTCCGTGAGGATGCCGGCGGAGTAGCGATGCAGTTCCTCGCCCACGGCGTCGTCCAGCACAGCACGGCGGTCTTTCGTGCTGTAAATCAGGTGTATCAGGTTCTTCGCGAGAGATTGGCTCATGATGCAATCCTCTACGCGCGCCCCTTCAGGGCGCGCTGCCTCTTTCCACCACTACCCAGGGCGGCGCTCGCGGACTCGCTTGCCCTGGGCTGGTTTACCCGCACACCTTCGGTGTGCCCAGGAGAGTTGGAAGTCATGATGGTCCGTAATGGAGCGATGAAGCAGTTCAACTCGTGATGATGACTTTGACAACCTTGTCCTTGTAAGCCGTGTTCAACTGGAAAGCTTCAACGATGCGTTTCAGCGGGAAGCGGTGGCTGACGAGGCCTTGCAGGTCCACGCGGCCCTGCTCGGCCATCCGGATGGCACGTGGATAAATATGCTTCATGCGGCGGATCAAAAGGACAGTCAACCCCTTCCGGCGGGCCGTGGAGTGCTTCATGACGAGCCGGTCGTCGCCGGGAATGCCGGCAAGCGAGACGCGTCCGCCCATCCGCGCCATCTCGACGGCCTGCGCGACGGACGACTGCTCGCCCCAAGCAGCTTCGATGGCCACATCCACGCCACGGCCGTGCGTTTCGGCGTTGACGCGTTTGCTGGCGTCTTCCTTTTCGCTGTTGATCGGAATGCCGCCCCACTTCGCGGCAAGCCTGAGCCGCCAAGGCAGCTTGTCGGTGACAAAAATCGGATCGGCTCCCGAGAGCCGCGCGAGTTGCAGGATAAGCAAGCCGATGGGGCCGGCGCCGATGATGGCAACGCTGCGGTTGACTCGAAGCTTCGAGAGGTCCACCGCGTGGATGGCGACCCCGAACGGCTCGAGCAGCGCGGCGGCCTCGTCATCAACACTCTTTGGCACCGGAAAACAGCAGCGCGCCGGCATGTGCATCCATTCGCAAAAACTGCCTCCGTAGGGATAGTTCCCGCAAAACGCCAGCCGGCAGCAGAGATTCGGATGCCCGTGCTCGCAGAGTTCACAGCGATGGCACGGTTGCGCCGGGTCCACGGCCACGCGCGTGCCGGGCTTCAACGGTTCGGAGTTCCCGTCGAGCGATCCCGCCACGACCGCTTCGACGACAGCGGAAAACTCGTGCCCGAGAATCAGCGACCCCTCGATCCGCGTGTCGCCGATGCGGGCGTCCAGATAGGAGTGGAGGTCGCTGCCGCAGATGCCCGTGCAACGCACCCGCAGCAACGCCTCGCCGCGTCCGGGCGGGCCGGGATGCGGCGCACGCTTGACACGCATGTCGCGCGGGCCGTGCAGTCGTGCAGCCAGCATCGTTGCGTCAGTTTTACGTTGCGTTGTCATGAGACTACTCGTGCAGGTAAACGTCCCATCCCAGATACTTCGTCAACGCCTCCTTCACGCCGGCGGCGATGTGGGTTGGGTTGACAGCGACATGGCGCTCAAAACCGTTGTCGCAAACGTGCGCAAGCAGCTTCTGGAAGTTCGGGATGCGGACGACGCCGTAGCCGCCGAAGGTCTTGAGCGGATCGTCGGTGAACTCGCCTTCGCCGACGTAGGCGCGAATCTTGCCCGAAGCGTCGTCAGTCGTGCAACGCAGGTAGGTCAACGGGGCGGCCTTCACGCGGCCGACGACCGTGCCGCAGGTGTTCTCCTTGCCGACCGTGCCGGCGATGATCTCATGCCAGTCCATCCGCGGCTTGCCCTCGCCCGCGTCGGCGAAGATGTCCTTCGGCAGGTTGCTGCAATGGAACACGACGCCCTTGTCGGGGTCGTCGGCGTAATTGTTGTTCCAGTCCACGAGCGCGCTGGGCCGGCCGCTGGCCTGCGCCATCGCAACCATCCCCACGCAGCCCATCACGTCCACCTCGCACGCGCTGGAGGCCAGCGCGTTGCTCATCATGCTCATCACCGTGCACGGCACGACCCCGAAAAACTCCTCGATGGCGGTCCAGCACTGCATGGCAGTGGCGTTCAAATGCGCGCGTTTCATCCAGCCGTCCACGGCGACGCCGAACTTGGCCATCTTCAGCAGCGACGCGGGCGGAACATTCCGGGTCGCGACGTATTCGTTGATCGCGGCAAGCTCCGCTTTCACGGCGCGGTCGTTGTCGGACATCTTGTTGACCCAACCGAGCAGTTCGTAAAGGTCGAGCGTCTCGATGCTGATGCCCGCCTGTTCGAGCAGCTTCTCGCTGTAGCGGACGGTGTTGAACGCCACGGGACGCGTGCCGAGCGCGCCGATGCGCAGGCCGCGCAGCGCGCGCAGGACACGGCAGGTGACGGCAAAGCCGGCAAGGTCTTGCGCGAAACTCTTGCCGGTCGGGCTGCACGTGTGGAGCCGTGTGAGCGTGAACGGGATGCCGTATTGCCTGAGGTTGTTCGTCGCCGACATCTTGCCGCAGAAACTGTCGCGGCGGTTGCCCCTGCGCATCTTGTTCGGCTCGTCTGAAAACGCGTGGATGAGCACCGGCACGCGCAGGCCGGACCAGCGGAGCGCGTTGGCGATGGCGCGCTCGTCACCGAAGTTCGGCAACGTCACGACGATGCCGTCGATCTTCCGTCGGTTCGCGCCGAACAGCTCGGCGCACTTCTTCGCGTCGTCGAAGCTCTCAATGCTGCCGAACTGGGTCGCCTTCGGGCTGAGCGTGACGACCTTGAAGCCGGCCTTTTCGAGCGCGTCGAGCACGGTGGCGCGGCCACTCTCGCAGAGTTCCGCGGGAAAGAAGCCGCGATTGCCGACGATGAGGCCGAGGGTGATGGGTTTGATGGTGGCGGGTTTCATGGAATGGGTCTCCGTTGTGATTTGCCGTCAGTGTCTTGCCGGAACGTTGTCCAATACTCAAACCTTCTCGCGACCCCGCGCCGGCAAAATCCGGGCGGAGATAATACTTGCATCCCGCGCCACGACAACGCCAGTTTACGGAAACTTTCCACCAAATTGCGCCCAGCGACAACGTCCATGCCAGCCGTCCCCAAGGTCATCCTGCTGATCGAATCCTCGCGCGCATCAGGCCGCAGCCTGTTGCGCGGCGTGGCCCGCTACGCGCGGCTGCACGGGCCGTGGTCGTTCCACTGGGAACCGGGCGGTCTGGAAAAGGCGTGGCCGCGCCTGAAGAGCCTCGACGCCGACGGCATCATCCCGCGTGACGTGGAGAAGACCCGCGAAGCGCTGCGGCTTGGCCTGCCGGCCGTCGTCATCGGCCACAGCAAACGCGAGGTCCCCGGCCTGGCCAACGTCATCACCGATTCCGCCGCCGTCGGCCACATGGCCGCGCAGCACCTGCTCGACCGTGGTTTCCGGCATTTCGCTTACTGCGGCTTTGACGACAAACCGTGGTCGCTGGAGCGCGGTGAGAGTTTCCAGCGGCGCGTCACACAAGCAGGTGTCGAGACTCGCTTCTACCGCCCCACGCTGCCGGCCGCCAGGTGACCGATGTGGCCCGCGCGGCCGGCCTGTCGCGGCGCGTGTTGGAGAAAAGATTCCGCGCGCTCCTCGACCGGTCCGTCTTGAGCGAAATCCGCCGCATCCGCGTGGACCAGATCGCGCGAATACTCCTGGAAACCCACCAGCCCGCCTCGCAGATCGCGCTCGCCCTCGGCTACGAGAGCGTCGAGCACATCGCGCGCTACTTCCGCTCCGAGAAAGGCATGTCGCCACTCGCCTATCGGCGCGAATTTGGGAGGCACTGAGACACGAGCAACTTGACACACGCGCCAAGTCCCGAAAGGGACGGTCGAGAATAGCCCGGCGTTTCAACGCTGGGTG
>DYDC01000085.1 GCA_020718125.1 Methylacidiphilum sp.
CGAGAGAACCCACGCGCGCTGAAGCGCGCTACTACGAACTCTCCAACGCGCCCCGCTACCGCGCCTTGCTCCGGCTTAACGTGCGTCGGGTTGTGTGCCTCAAGGCTTCGTTGCCCGCGATGGATCGAGGGGGCGGATGGGTTTGGCGGGAACGCCGCCGTAGAGCCAGCCGGGTTTGACATCCTCGCGGACGATGCTGCCGGCGGCGACACAAGCGCCTTTGCCGACCGTCACGCCCGGCAGGATCACGACGTTGGAGGCCAGCCAGACGTGGTCTTCGATGACAACGGGTTTCGAGTAGTGCTCGCGCGGCGCATGGTCGGGATAGAGGCTGCCGGTGTGGATTTGCACGAAGCCGGACAACTGCACGTCCTCGCCCAATGTGAGCCGGTCGCGGCAGTTGAGCACCACGCACTCGTTCAGGCCCGAGCCGCGGCCGATGGTCAGGTTGCGCGGGTTGCCGCCCACGATGAAGCGTCCGTAGGTGACGACGCCGGGGCCGATGTGAGCGCCGAGCAAGCGCCATTTCCATATCCGGAGCTTGTTCGCGAGGTTCCGGGACTTCCGGTAGAGGCGATAAAGCAATCGTTGCACGCAGGCCGCGAGTGTAGGCGGCAGGGGAACGAAAGCAAGGGGGCAGTTGGCCGCGCCGGGCGGCGAGTTGTTCGCGCGCTTGCATTCAGGCTGTGGCGACGCTACAGAAGCAGAGGGTCCAACGCCAATGGCTGCGCCGCTCGACAAGAAAACCTTCGCCGCTCTCCAGCGCGAGTATCGCCGGAGCTTTGGTTTTGCGCTGGTGTGCGTGGATGCCGATGGCCACATCCTCCACGGACGGCCGCTGCGGACGCGGTGCAGTTGCGGCGGGCCGTCGCCGGCGCGGCTGAAGCAGGCGCTTCAGGAGACGCTTCGTTGGGGCGAGCCGACGATTGACCTGTGTTGCTCCGACGGCTTCGCGATGTGGGCCGTGCCGCTGATGCGGAACAGCGCGTGCGAAGGCGGCTTGGTAGTGGCGGGCGTGCGGCTGGAAGGGCCGCGCGGCCGGGGTGTGAGCCGTTCGCACAGCGAGACGATTCTCGCCGCAAGCCGGGAGTTGATGCGGTTGTTGGAGGAGCGGAACCTGACGAACCCGGCGCTGCTGAAGCTCCATCGCATCGAGTCGGAGCGCCAGCGCGAGCGGGCGGAGGCGCTTCACGTGTCGAAAACTTACCGCCAGGACGACCTGCGGGAACTTTACCTGCGCGAGGAGCCGGCGTTGCTCGCGGCCATCAAGCGCGGCGACCGGCCCGCCGCGCGCGAGGTCATCAACCGCGTGTTGGTGGCGGTCTATCATCACGGGCGCGACCGGCTCGACCTGCGCAAGAGCCTCATTCTCGAACTGGTCATCATGATGTGCCGAGCCGCGGTGGAGGCCGGCGGCGAGCCGACGCAAATCCTCGGCATGAACTACGCCCTCCTGTCGCGGCTCGACACGATCCGTGATGACGAGGCGCTGACCTCGTGGCTGGTCAGCACGCTGGAGCGGTTGCTGGACGCCATCCACGACAACACGCGCTACCCGCACACGGTCCTGCTCGGCAAGGCGCTCGATTTCGTCGAGGAGAACATCGAGCGCAAACTCCGCCGCGACGAGGTCGCGCGCCACGCCGGCCTCTCGCCGAGCCATTTCTCGCGGCTGATCAAGGAGAAGACCGGCCAGAGTTTCCAGGATCTGCTCGCCGCCTACCGCGTGGACCGCGCGCGAGAGATGCTGGTGCGCACGGACAAGAACCTCGTGCAAGTGGCGCTGGAGTGCGGGTTCTGCGACCAGAGCTATTTTACGAAGGTGTTCCAGAAACGCGCCGGCGTGACGCCGGGGGATTACCGGCGCCAGCACCGGCGAAACGGAAACGGAGGGGCATGACATGAGCGGGAGGCATCCTTGGTTCTCAGCGTGGGCGGCGTTGTTGCCGGCGGTTTCAGCGTTTGCGCAGGTCACGGAGAACTGGCCGCAGTTCCGCGGCGTGGGATCGAGCGGCGTGGCGGAGGGCGTGAAGCTGCCCGCGAGCTGGAGCACAACGCAGAACGTCGCGTGGGTGACGCCCATTCCCGGCAAGGCGTGGTCGTCGCCGGTCGTGTGGGGCGACAAGGTGTTCGTGACCTCCGCGGTCAGCGCGAAGGAAGTCGAGCCGCCGCGAAAGGGGCTTTATGTGTGGGGCTTTTGGGGGACCCGTGCAGACAGCGAGCATCGTTGGACGGTGTATTGCCTCGATTTCGCGACGGGCAAGGTGCTCTGGGAACGCGTGGCGTATCGCGGGCCGGCGCCCAGCGCGATCCACGGCAAGAACAGCTACGCCTCCGAGACGCCGGTGACCGACGGTGAGCGCGTCATCGCGTGCTTCGGCAACACCGGCATGTTCTGCTACGACATGAACGGCCGGGAGCAGTGGGCGCAGAAGTGGGACAGTTATCCCACGCGGCTCGGCTGGGGACCGGCCGCGTCGCCGGTGCTGCAAGGAAACCGGGTCTTCTACGTCAACGACAACGACAAGACGTCGTTCATCGTCGCGCTGGACGCGCGCACTGGCAAACAGATCGGCCGCGTGGAACGCGACGAGCCGAGCAACTGGGCCACGCCGTTCGTGTGGGAGAACGCGCGGCGCACCGAGATCGTCACGCCGGGCCGCAAGAAGGCGCGCTCCTACGACCTCGCCGGGAATTTGCTGTGGGAACTTTCCGGCATGTCCACCATCACCATCCCGACGCCGGTGGCGAGCCGCGAAATGCTCTACGTCAGCTCCGGCTATGTGAGCGATTCGCTGCGGCCAATCTATGCGATCCGGCCCGGCGCGACGGGCGACATCTCGCTGAAGGACGACGAGACGAGCAACAAGTTTGTGGCGTGGTGCGACCGCAAGGGCGGCCCTTACAACACGTCGCCGCTGCTCTACGGCGACCACTTCTACGTGCTCTACGACAAGGGAGTCCTCTCCTGCTACGACGCGCAGACGGGGAAACCGGCCTATACGCGGCAGCGGCTCAGTCCCGGTGCGAACGCATTCACGGCGTCGCCGTGGGCGTGCGACGGGAAAATCTACTGCCTGAGCGAGGATGGTGAGACGTTCGTCGTGCAAGCCGGGCCGGAGTTCAAGGCGCTCGGCAGCAGCCGCCTCGACGAGATGACACTGGCGACGCCCGCGGTCGTCCGCGACAGCGCCATCATCCGCACGTTCTCGAAGGTCTATCGCATCCGCCAAGGGAACTGACGGCGCGGTGGCACGGGCCTCCGGCCCGTGGGGTTGGCGACCGCATCAGCGTTCGGCGGGCAAGATCATGGGCAGGATGCCCATGCCACGGACGCACACCGCTATTTCCACTTCGCTTTCGAGAGGTTCGCCGCGACGGAGTCCCAGTTGACCAGCTTGTCGAGGAACGTCTGCGCGAAGTCGGGCCGGCGGTTCTGGTAGTCGAGATAGTGGGCGTGTTCCCAGACGTCCACGGTGAGCAGCGGGACCTGGCCCTTGGTCAGGGGCGTCTCGGCGTTGGGCGTGCTGACGATCTTCAGCGCGTTGTTCTCCAGCACCAACCAGCCCCAGCCGCTGCCGAAACGCGTGACAGCCGCGGTCTTGAACTGTTCGACGAACTTCTCGTAGCTGCCGAAAGCGGCGTCGAGTTTCGCGGCGAGGTCGCCGCAGGGCCTGCCGCCGCCGCCTTTCTTCATGCAGTTCCAGAAGAACGTGTGGTTCCAGACCTGCGCGGCGTTGTTGAACCAGCCGGTCTTGGTGGCGTCCGCGGCGGACTTGAGGATGATCTCCTCCAGCGTCTTGTTCTCGCAGTCGGTGCCGGCGATGAGTTTGTTGATGTTGTCCACGTAGGCTTTGTGGTGCTTGCCGTAGTGGAAACTGATGGTCTTGGCGGAATAGTGCGGCTCCAACGCGTCCTCGGCGTAGGGCAACGGGGGCAGTGCGATGCTCATGGTTTTTCCTTTATTGATGGGTTGGGGACGACAGTGCGCGCAACGCAGGCCGAGCCGGCGGTCCGCGCAAGCGCGAGGTCCTTGTCAAACGGCTGCCTTTTCGGACGCAGGACCTGCGGTCTGCTCGATGCGGGCGGCAATGTGGGCGAGCAACCGTCTGGCGCAGGCCGATGAGTATCCGCGCCGGTCGTAGTGCATGGTCAGGCTGAGCCGGTGGGCATACGTGGAGAGTGCGCAGGAGATTCCCGACCCCATTCGCACGGGCGGCGCGGGGGCAACGGCTTCGATGGCCAGACCGCCGGCCAGCAGCCTGCCGTCGCGGCGGGGCAGCGGCGTGTTTTCGAGGACCATGCCGAAGTTGCTCAAGACGACCGTGGCGAGGCAGCGGTCCGTCTGAAAGGCTTTTTGCATGCCACCCGCCAGCTTCCCGACAGCGGCCATCGCGCTCGAAAAACCCGCCGCCACACGGAACGCCTTGAGCCGCCGCGTTTCGTTGCGGATGCTCTCCAGCAGGGCCGGCGCGGTCCAGCGGGAAGCCCCGCCGAAACGGCGGTCCATGTTGACCATGCCCATGACGTTGGCGGCAGGCAGGCGGTCATGTTCAGGGCCGCGCAGGTCGAAAGGGATCATAAGCCGCAAGAGTTGTTTCTCCCGGCCGCTGTTGTCGTTCCATGTCTGCATCGCCAGGAAAAGATCACGGATGAGCAAGTCGTTGAGCGTCGCACTATTCTGCCTCGCCGTGGCCAGCAATCGGTCGAGTTGCGCGCCGTCAAAGGCCCGCGTCAGCAGCTCAGGAACAACCCGGTCGTCGTCCCCGTCACCGATGTCTTCTGTTTGTCGGGGGGAATGCAGCGGCACGGGCCGCGCCAGGAAGAACAACGGCGGCCCGATGATGGCGCCCCACGCCGCAGCCAGCCCGTGAAGCACACGGCCACGCCAGCCGGCGCCGAAGCGGTGCCTGCGGCGAAGGCTGTCCGGGTCCAGCGGGCGAAAAGCCGGCCCTGCGTCCGCAGACCCGCGCCGCTGGTGGTCATAAGCACAGAACACATCTTCGATGAACTGGTTCATCGCCAACCCATCGCAGCAGGCGTGGTGGAACTGAAACCGGATTTCCCCGTGGCCGTCGGTGGTCCGGACCCAGACGCGCAGGCCGTTTTCCTCGCGCAGGTCAATGCGTGGACCGTTCGGAAACCGCATCGGCGCACCTTCCTCGGCGCAGTCAAACCAAGGGGCCGGGTTTGGCGACAAGACCCAGGCGAGGGCGCGTTCACGACGGCCGGTGATGCGGGCGTGCAGGAGGGGATGCCGCCGCACAGCCGCCTCCAGCGCCGCAACAAAAGCTGCCTTGTCGAATTGGCCGGAGAACAGCACGCGGACGAAACTCGACATGGGCGATGTCGGCCGGTCATCGGCCCACATGTAGCGTTCGAACGCGTTCAGCTTCAGCGGAAACAGCACGTGCCCATGTATAACCCACGTAATCGGGCAAGAACAGCTTAACGCCCTCCATCCAGCATCGGCTCCCACACATCGTGTCTGTCCTGCAAGACAACATCAGCGCGAGCGGATGCTGTTATTTCGGGCTTCGGCGGCTGTTTGCTCAGCAGTGCCCGGAGTTCCCTCAGCTTCGCTGCGTCCTCCGCCGGCAGCGAGTTCATCACCGCCACGACTTTGTCTGGATCGAGGGTGGCCTCCTCGCTGACCAGCACGGGGATCGAAAGCACTTCACCGAAGCGCCGGTCCACGGCGCCGGTGACCAGCGGCAGATAAATGCCGGCTAGAAGCCGTTTGAAGGCGCTTTTCACTTTGACGAACGCATGCAATTCGCAACGGATGAGGCCCGGTTTCGGTTCATGGTAACGCACCAGCACCACCGCGCAGCCTTCCACGGCCCTGCCGCTGCGGTCGCTGCCTTGCACGTAAAACAGCCGCTCGCCCGGCACGGCATACAACAGCCAGAGGAATCCCGACGCGCCCGTGTGGTTGTCCGCCCAAATACCCCCGTCCGGCAGGCGTTCGCAGCGGAACCTCACGACATCGAGCGGCTGGCCGAGAATCGAAGTCAGGTCGAGATGGTCGCCCAGATACTCGAACACATCGCGACGAGCGCTGAACTCGCCGTAGGGAGCGCGCAGCCTGCGATAAAACGTGTAACCAGGCACCACCTCGCGCACGCGCGCCAAAGCCGCTGCGTCCAGCTTATCGAAAGGAATCAGCGACTCACCCTTTCCCCCTGCCATCGCGAAACCGGCCCCGACGGTCAGTGCCGCAGCCAGCAGGAGGCGGATGCAGGCCGGCTGCACGAGCCTCGACGGAATTGCAATAGGCGAATCCACACGCACCCCCAATCACCGCGCTGAGGATGTTTGTTGATGGTCATGCTCTTTACATCTCCCGGGACACCGGACTCCTCCTTACCGGCTTCACGGAGTCCTGGCGCCTCAGCGATTGGTCATCATCGCGCCCCAAGATACGCCTTTCCCCTCTCGACGCCCGGAATATTTGCGATGTTTCCTGGAGGCCGAAGGCAAGAGGGAAGAACTGGCGTTGAGCCAGCCGGTGCTGGCGCGGGGGCATACAACCTGGACTACTCGGCGGGGGAGAGGGGAGCGGCCGAGCTTCGGAAACGCCCGCCTTTCCGAAGAAAAATGGCTGCCGGACAAGGATTCGAACCTTGACAGACTGATCCAGAGTCAGTCGTGCTACCATTACACCATCCGGCAGCAAAGCCGCGGCGCGTCGAAGCGAGGCGGCCGAAAGCGCGTTGAAGCTAGCGGAACGACGGCGCGATTGTCAACCCGCCTTGCGGCGCGCTTTTGGTTTGTCCGCGGGCGGGCCAGCCGCTAACCTGCGCGCGTTCTTCCACATGCAAACCGGACTCATGACCATCACTTCACAACTGGATTCGCCGCGGATGCAGGAACGCCTCGCGGCGCTGGAGCAACTTTGCAATCTGGAACGCGCGGGTAAACTCGATCCCGCCGCCAAGATCGGCCCGGTGTTGCCGAGCTACGACCACGTCCACACGACGGCCTCCTACGGCAATGCGGCGCCGGGGGTGCATTCGGCGGCGCGGATGGCGTGGGCGGCGCACGAGGCACGGGCTTATTCGATCCTGTCGGTCGAGCATGAGTCGTTGGAGCACATGGAGGAGATGACGCGCGCGGTGGAGATCGTCAACCGCGGGGCCAGACAGCCGTTGAAGCTGTTGCTGGCGGTTGAGTTCAAGACGTTGATAGCACTGGACGATGATGTGTCCCGGCGGTTCAGCGAACTGATCCTGAAGGCGTGGGGCCAGGGCGAGGCCGCGTGGGTGGTGGGTGTGGGTGCGCGGCCGGGCGCGGAACTGACGGGGATGGTGCGGCAATTCCAGGAAGCGAAGCGGGTGAGGGCGGAGCAGCAACTGGCGAAACTCAACACGCATCTCGGCCTGAAGCCCGCGGTCAAACTCGAAGATGTCCTCACGCCGGAGGGCAACACCACCGACCGGCTGTTAAGCCTTGCCGTGGCGAAGGCCAAGTGGCCGGATGCGGACGATGCGACACTGGCCAGGCACGGCAGCGCGGTGCGCAAGATGTTGAACCCCGGCGGCCCCGCCTACGCATCGTATCCGGCTGGCCTGCCGAGTTACCAGGAGCTGACAGGGACGCTGGCACGGATGGGGATGGCGCCGACGTTTACGGCCCAACTGCGCGGCGCGGCGCTCGACGAGATGATGCCGGCATTGCTGAAGTGGGGCATCGGCGGCCTGGACGTCGCGGGCATCGAGCCTTGGGAGCCGGATGCGGACATGGAGATCAAGCATTTCGTCAAGCTTGCCGAGCGTCACGGGATGGCGTTTGTGGGCGGGTCGGATTACCGCGGCACAGGCACGGGCTGGGCGGAGCATGCGCCGTGGATGGATCATCCGCTGGTGCGGGCGACGATAGACCGGCTGGCGCGCGGCTAGGCGCTTTTTTGCGGAAGCCACACTTGCGCGCGGGCGGTTTTTGTGTTCTGTAGGGCGACATTGCAATGCTCGGAACGGGGAACTTGCGTATGAACACGACTGCAAAACTGGAACTGGACGGGAACACTTATGAGTTGCCCGTCGTCATTGGCAGTGAGAACGAGAAGGCGGTGGACATCTCGAAGCTGCGCGACCAGACGGGTTGCATCACGCTCGATGAGGGCTGCGGCAACACCGGGTCGTGCCGGAGCAGCATCACGTTCATTGACGGCGACCGGGGCATCCTGCGCTACCGCGGCATCCCGATCGAGGAACTGGCCGAGAGGTCCACGTTCGTGGAGGTTGCCTACCTGCTCATCATGGGCAAGCTGCCGACGGAGACCGAGCTGCGTCAGTTCTCCCAGCTCCTGACCAAGAACGAAATGATCCATGAGGACCTGAAGTATCACTTCGAGGGGTTCCCGCCGAACGCCCATCCGATGGCGATCCTCTCCTCGATGATCAATGCCACCAGTTGCTTCTACCCGGAGTTGCTGAAGTCCGAGCCAACCGAGCCGTTCGTCATCCAAGTGGCCCGGTTGCTGTCGCAGGTCCGCACCATCGCGGCGTTCGCCTACCGCAAGTCCCGCGGCCTGCCGATCATCTACCCGAAGCCGCACTACCGCTACACGGCGAACTTCCTGCACATGATGTTCTCCGAGCCGTATCAGGACTTCGAACTGGAGCCGGCGGCGATCAATGCGCTGGAGCTGATTTTCCTGCTCCATGCCGACCATGAGCAGAACTGCTCGACCTCCACCGTCCGCATGGTCGCCTCCAGCCGCGCCAACCTCTTTGCCAGCGTCGCCTCCGGCGTCTGCGCGCTATGGGGGCCGCTCCACGGCGGCGCCAACCAGGCCGTCATCGAGATGCTCGAGCAAATCCACCGCGAGGGCGACGACGGCTCGAAGTTCATCGCCGCGGCCAAGGACAAGAAGAGCGGCAAGCGGCTGATGGGGTTCGGCCACCGCGTCTATAAGAACTACGACCCGCGCGCGAAGATCATCAAGCGCCGCTGTGACGAGGTGCTGGACCGGCTCGACATCGAGGACCCGCTGCTCGAAATCGCCAAACATCTGGAGGAAGTCGCGCTCAAGGACTCCTACTTCATCGAGCGCAAGCTCTACCCGAACGTGGACTTCTACAGCGGCATCATCATGCGGGCCATTGGCATCCCGGTGGAAATGTTCCCCGTCATCTTCGCCATCGGCCGGACGCCGGGCTGGATCGCCAACTTTCGCGAAGTCCGCGAAGGCGAGGGAGGCCGCATCTATCGCCCGCGGCAAATCTACACGGGCGAAACCCTGCGGCCCTACGTTCCGCTCAAAGAGCGCCGCTGACGGCGGCAAGGCCGGTCATCCTCGCGCGGTTTGAGCCTGGCTGGGGACGCGCCACCGCTTTGTTTCGGCTTGTCTCTGGGCGGTGTTCGGCCTTCTAC